>NZ_JAMYRV010000008.1:0-135130 GCF_040321555.1 Mesorhizobium sp. M0317
ACGCCGCGGCCACCATTGGCCTTCTGCAGCGCGGTCGCGCCGGCCTGGATCGACAGGCGGCCGGCAACTTCCGACATCGGCGCCAAGAGCGGCAGGCCGCCGCGGTCGTCGGTTACGGTCTCATAGGCGATTGCGGTGACGCCGGACGCGAGCAGGCCCCTGGTCTGCTCCGGATCCGGGGCCAGGTGCAGATAGGTGTAGAGGATCTGGCCCTCGCGCAGCTGCGCCCATTCGTTGGGCTGCGGCTCCTTGACCTTGACGATCATGTCGGACTTGGCGAACACGTCGGCGGCGGTCCTGGCGATGGTGGCGCCGGCGGCGCGGTAGGCATTGTCATCGGCGCCGATGCCGGCGCCGGCGCCGCTTTCGACCAGCACTTCATGGCCATGCGCGACATATTCGCGGACGGAGCCCGGCGTCAGGCCGACTCGGTATTCGTGGTTCTTGATTTCCTTGGGGCAGCCGACGCGCATAGTCTTCTCCTGATCCGGCCCTTCGGGCTCGTTCCCTGTATCAACCGAGTGAACCACGAATCGTTGCGCAGGTGTTTGCGAATGCGCTTGCGCGGGGTCACGCGTTTCGATAATCGTTGCGCGAAATCAAGGAAATTTCGCAGGAATCACGAGAAATGCCGCTCGACAGGATCGATATCGCCATTCTCGAGGCACTGCAGAAGGATGGCCGCATACCCAATGCGGCGCTCGCCGAAAGGGTCGGCCTGTCGCAGTCGGCCTGTTCGCGCCGGCTCGACAATCTGGAGAAATCCGGCACCATCCGCGGCTATCACGCCCGGCTTTCGAATGCAGCGCTCGGCCACCAGATGACGGCGATCGTGCACATATCGCTGTCGGGACAATTCGAAAAGACGCTGTCGGATTTCGAGGCGGCGATCAAGCGCTGCCCCAATGTGCTGTCCTGCCACCTGATGTCGGGCGAATATGACTATATCCTGCGCATCGCCGCCAAGGACCTGGTCGACTATGAGCGCATCCACAAGGAATGGCTGTCGGCGATGCCGCACGTGACCAAGATCAATTCGTCGTTTGCCCTGCGCGAGATCGTCGATCGCACGGCCATGGGCATGAAGCCGGAACTGGCCTAGCCCTGAGCAGCCTCGGTCACCAGCCTATCCATTGGGATGTCGTGCGGCTGCGGGTAGATGGTGGCTATGCGCTGCAGTTCGTAGCCGACGCCGATGACCAATGGCTTGAACGGCATGTCAGCCAGGGTGCGGTCGAAGAAGCCACCGCCATAGCCCAGGCGGTAGTTTCGCGGGTCGATGCCGACGATCGGCGAGATGACGATGTCGGGCAGCACCGGCTCGCCTTCGGCCGGGATCGGGATGTTCCAAATGCCTTTTTCCAGCCGGTCGCCAGGCACATAAGCGCGGAAGATCAGCGGCTGGCCTTTCTCGATCACGATGGGCAGCGCCGTGCGGCCGCCGCGTTGGTTGATCGACGCCATCCACGGCCGCAGGTCCGGCTCGCCGCGAAACGGCCAATAGAGGCTGACCATGCGGCCGGCAATGTCACCGATCGCGGCATCGAGGCCTTCGGCGATAGCCCGCGACATCGCCAGCCGCGCATCGGCGGAAACCGCCAACCGTGCCGCGATCAGACGCTCGCGCTCGGCCTTGCGCCAACGGCGCACATCGGTCCAATCGGACGTGGGCGCGCGAAATTCCGGATCGAGTTCGTGCATGAAGCAAGGCGGCGAAGAATATTGCGCCCGGCCTTTGCCATCTTTGTCATCGTCGTTGGCCATGCTTCACTCCCGTGGTTCCAGCCCGTGCAAGGCTATACCCGTCCATGCTTGCCGACATAGGCATTCGCGACATCCGGCGACGAGTCCTGGGCAGCCTGCGCGCGGCAGTCTAGCCCGCCGCGACATTGTTGCGGTGCACAAAAATCACTAGATAAAGGGAGACAATAGGGGTGAATGCGATGAATGAAACCAGCCATCATGTCGTTGTCGTCGGCGCAGGGTTCGGCGGTCTCGAACTCACGCGGGCGCTGGCCGGCGCACCCGTGCGCATCACCATGATCGACAAGCGCAACCATCACCTTTTCCAGCCGCTGCTCTACCAGGTGGCGACCACCTCGCTGGCGACCTCGGAAGTTGCCTGGCCGATCCGTCATCTGCTGCGCAAGCGCGAGGACGTGACGACCCTGCTCGGCAACGTCACCGGCGTCGACCGTCCAGGCAAACGCGTGCTGCTTGAGGACGGCAGTTCTGTTCCCTACGACACGCTGGTGCTCGCCACCGGCGCGCGTCATGCTTATTTCGGCCACGACGAATGGGAGCCTTTCGCGCCCGGGCTGAAGACGCTTGAAGACGCAACCACCATTCGCCGGCGCATCCTGCTCGCCTTCGAGCAGGCCGAGCGCGAGACCGATCCGGCCAAGCGCCAGGCACTGCTGACACTGGTCATCGTCGGCGGCGGCCCGACCGGCGTGGAGCTTGCCGGCACCATTGTCGAGCTCGCGCATGAAACGCTGCGTGGCGAATTCCGCAACATCGACACGCGTGAGGCGCGTGTGGTGCTGGTCGAGGCCGGAGACAGGATCCTAGCCAATTTCGCGCCAAAGCTGTCCGACTATGCGCGCAAGGCGCTGGAGCGGCGGGGCGTCACGATCGAGCTTGGCCGCGCCGTCACGCGCCTCGATGCCGAAGGCGTCGTCTTTGGCGATACGCATCTGCCGGCGCGAACCATCCTGTGGGCCGCCGGCGTGGCGGCTTCACCCGCGGGAGAGTGGCTGGGCGCGCCGGTGGACCGGGCGGGCAGGGTAATGGTCGAGCCCGATCTGACCGTGCCGAACAGTCCTGAAATCTTCGTCATCGGCGACACCGCGCATGTCTTGCGGCCGGACGGCAAACCGGTGCCCGGCGTGGCGCCCTCGGCCAAGCAGGAGGGCAAGCATGTTGCCGCGACGATCAGGGCGCGGCTGGCCGGCGATAGCGCGCCGCGCCCTTTCCGCTACAAACATGCCGGCGACCTGGCGACGATCGGCAAGTGGGCAGCCGCGATCGATTTCAGCTCGATCAAGCTCACGGGATGGCTTGCCTGGTGGCTGTGGGGCGTGGCGCATATCTACTTCCTGATCGGTTTTCGCAACCGGCTCTCGGTGTCGCTTAGCTGGCTATGGATCTATTTCACCGGCCAGCGCAGCGCGCGGCTGATCACCCAGGGCGATGATAACAAGGGCTGAGGTTCTCAACCGCGGCCAAGGATATTCATCCAGCCGTCACCTTTAGCTGATCGACTGACTTCCCGATGGACATGGCCGGTTTTCGGCGCGAAGCTTCCGCTCGGGGCTGGGATCTTGTCACGTCGCTGGGAAGGAAAACCAATGCCGCATCTCAATTACCCCGTCTCCCGCCGTAGTTTTCTTGCCGGTACGGCCGCCAGCGGGGCGCTGATCATGCTCCATCCGTTTTCCGCCCGCGCGCAGGCCAATCAGGCGCATCTGAGGATCATGGAGACCACCGACATCCATGTGAATGTGCTGCCTTACGACTACTACGCAGACAAAGCCAACGACACGATGGGCCTGTCGCGGACGGCCTCACTGATCGCGGCGGTGCGCAAGGAAGCCATCAATGCGATGCTGATCGACAATGGCGATCTTTTGCAGGGCAATCCGATGGGCGATTACATCGCCTATGAGAAGGGCCTCAAGGACGGCGATCTGCATCCGATCACGAAGGGCATGAACCTGCTGGGCTATGAATGCTCGACGCTCGGCAATCACGAGTTCAATTACGGCCTGTCGTTCCTCGACAAGGTGCTGGCCGGAGCCAATTTCCCCTTCGTCTGTGCCAATCTGATCCGCGGCACCGAGCTTGCCGCCAACCCGCGCGACGACAAGCTCTACCTCAAGCCCTATGTCATCCTCGACAAGAAGATCAAGGACGGGTCGGGCGCCGAGCAGCCGATCAAGATCGGCATCATCGGCTTCGTGCCGCCGCAGATCATGGTCTGGGACCTGAAGAACCTGAAAGGCAATGTCAGGACGCGCGACATCGTCGAGGCGGCCAGGGCATGGGTGCCGCAGATCAAGGAGGAGGGCGCCGACATCGTCATCGCGCTCTCGCATTCCGGCATCGATATCAAGCAGGGCGACGGCATGGAGAACGCCTCCTTCTTCGTCGCCGGCGTCGAAGGCATCGATGCGGTGTTCACCGGCCATCAGCATCTCGTCTTCCCCGGCAAGAAGGATTTTCAGGCGCTCGAAGGCGTCGACACCGAGAAAGGCACGCTGCAGGGCAAGCCCGCCGTGATGGGCGGTTTCTGGGGCTCGCATATGGGACTGATCGATCTGCTTCTGGAACGGGACGGATCGAAATGGCGCGTAGCCTCGGCCACATCTGAGGCAAGGCCGATCTACGAGCGCGTCGACAAGGCAAACAAGCCGACGGTGGCGGACGACCAGCGCGTCGTCGATGCGCTGAAGGCGGACCATGAGGCGACACTTGCCTATGTCCGCCGACCGGTCGGCAAGACCTCGGCGCCGCTCTATTCCTATTTCGCGCTGATCGCCGACGATCCGTCGGTGCAGATCATCAACCAGGCGCAGAGCTGGTACCTCAAGGACATATTAAAAAGCACGCAGTGGAAGGATGTGCCGCTGCTGTCGGCGGCAGCACCCTTCAAGGCCGGCGGGCGCAACGGCGCCGACTACTATACCGACGTGCCGGTGGGCGACATCGCCATCAAGAACGTCGCCGACCTCTATCTCTATCCGAACACGGTGCGCGCCGTCGAAATCACCGGCGCGCAAGTGAAGGAATGGCTGGAAATGTCGGCCGGCATTTTCAGGAAGATCGAGCCGGGCAAGGCCGACCAGGCGCTCATCGACACCGAATTCCCGTCCTACAATTTCGATGTGATCGATGGCGTCAGCTACGGAATAGACCTGTCGCAGCCGCCAAAATACGATGCCAAGGGTGGCGTCGCCAATGCCGGCTCGAACCGCATCGTCGGCCTCAGCTTCGACGGCAAGCCTATTGATCCGGCAGCGAAATTTGTCGTCGCCACCAACAATTACCGCGCCGGCGGTGGCGGCAATTTCCCCGACATCAATGCCTCGAAGATCATCTACGAGGCGCCGGACACCAACCGCGACGTGATCGTGCGCTACGTCGTCAGCGAAGGCACGATCAACCCCTCGGCCGACGACAATTGGTCGTTCACGCCGCTGCCCGGCACCAGTGTCGTGTTCGAGACCGGGCCCAAAGCGAAGGATTTCATATCGGGAGTGAAATCGCTGAAGATCGAGCCGGCCGGCGAGGGCGAATCCGGGTTTGCGAAGTATCGCATCCTGCTTTGAGGCAAACGCGCAGGTAACAGGGAAAACGAGCGGGCATACGCCCGCTCAATCACGCTTCGGATCAGGCCTTGTAGACCACCTGGCGCACGTCGATGTAGCTGGCTCTAAAGCCGGCTTCGCAATAGTGGAGATAGAATTCCCAAAGCTTCTTGAAGCGGTCGTCGAAGCCGAGCGGGACGATCTTTTCCCACGACGCCCAGAAGCGGTTGCGCCATTCGGCAAGCGTGCGGGCATAGTCGTCCGGAAAGACGCGCTCGCGCAGATGGGAAAGGCCATGGTCGCTGCCCAGCGTCTTCAGGATCGACGGCGTCGGCAGCATGCCGCCCGGGAAGACATAGCGCTGGATGAAATCCGGCCGCCCCCGATAGGTGTCGTAGGCGGCCTCGTTGATGGTGATGATCTGCAGGCCGGCGGTGCCGCCGGGCCTCAAGCACGCCTTCATCTTGCCGAAAAATACCGGCCAATATTTTTCGCCGACCGCCTCGAACATCTCGATCGAGGCGATGCGGTCGTAAGTGCCCGTTTCGTCTCGGTAATCCTGCAGCTTGATGTCGACCTTGTCAGACAGTCCCGCCTTCTGGATGCGCGCCTTGGCAAAATCGTGCTGTTCGCGGCTGATGGTCAGGCCGGTTACGCGGCAGCCGATCTCGCGCGCGGCAAATTCGGCAAAACCGCCCCAGCCGCAGCCGATCTCGAGCACATGGTCCTTCTTGCCGATGCCGGTATCCTTGGCCAGCGCGCGGTATTTGGCGGCCTGAGCGCTTTCCAGGTCGTTGGCGCCGGTCGCATAGAGCGCCGACGAATAGGTCATGCTGGGATCGAGCCATTGCTTGTAGAAGGCGTTGCCGAGATCGTAATGCGCCGAGATGTTGCGCTTCGAGCCTGTGCGGGTGTTTTCGTTGAACCAGTGGCGGATACGCTGGACCGTGTTGATGAGCCAGCTGGCGCCGCCGGCAATGCGTTCGCCAACGGCCGAGTTGACGACGAACAGTTCCAGGAAGCTGGTTACATCAGGGCTTTCCCAGTCGCCGTCCATGTAGGATTCGGCAACGCCGATGGTGCCGCCGGAAAAGGCACGGCCGGGCAGGCGCCAGTTCTTCAACACCAGTTCGGCATCCGGGCCGGGTCCGTTGCCGCCGACAAGAACCGCCCGGCCATCCGGCATCCTCACCTTCAGCGAACCGCGCGGCAATTTCATCGCCGCCGACAGCACCATGCGCGCCTTGGCCGGCAGGCCCTTGACCATCTCGGCGAAATTGAGTTCGTCCAGCCTGATGGCGTCGCCGATGCCTTTGTATTCCCTGACAGCCATCTCACACCCCCCTGGACTTCCGCGGGGCGGCGCAAGATCTGCCGGCCCCCACATCCTCCACTTTTCATTCGCCAGGCGCGAATGCCGCTGCCTGCGTGAATTTTCGCCACAATCTTCCATGGCATTGGCCGAAACTTCAAGAGGCAAGCTTCGCGCGGCGCTGGCCCAGCTTGCCGGCCTGAGGCCAGAATCCGCGGGAGAGCGCGGCCCTCGGCGAAATCGCTATGGTTACGAACAGCCACATACGTTAGTTTCAGCCATGCGTTATGTCATCGTTATCGTCGCCATCGCCTTTTTCCTGATCTGGGACGGCCTCTACAATCAGGGCCGCTATCTCGACACGACGGTCAGGGAAATGTCGCGCGTCGTGCGCTACGTCACCGGCAAAGCCTAGCTTTTTGCGCCTCTGCAAAGTCGCCTGCCGGCATTGCCGGGCGCGACATCGTGGCGGTTGACGCGACGGTCCCGCTCACACAAAACATGCCGCAAATCGAACGTGGAGGCAGGCGTGATCCGGCATATCGTTTTCTTCAGCGCGCGGCGCAAGGACGATGTCCAGGCCGTGCGCACGGGCTTGCTCGCGCTGGGCAAGATCCCGCATTCAAGCCTCTTCGAGGTGACGCTCAACACCAAGGTCGATCCGCTGTCGGATGCGATCGACGTGGTCGTCTATGCCGAGTTCGAGGATGATGCCGCGCTTGCCGCATACAAGGCGCACCCGCTCTATGCCGAGACGACCAGTCGGGTCAAACCATTGCGCGAGTTGCGCTATTCGGCCGATGTCGTGGCGACGGCCTGATCGGGCCGGCAAGAGGCCTTGAACCGATTTCGGGAATGATGCACACCGCGCCGGCATGACCAGCACGACCCATCCGCTTGACCATCTAGTGCTGCCGACGGCGAGCCTCGCCGTGGCGCGGGCGCGGCTGACATCGCTTGGCTTCATCGTCTCACCAACCGGCATCCACCCTTTCGGCACCGAAAATTGCTGCGTCTTCTTCGCCGACGGCACCTATCTCGAACCGCTGGCGGTTGGGAACGAACAGCTGGCAGCGAGTGCGATCGCCGGCGGCAATGTCTTTGTCGCGCGCGACCGGCTCTATCGCGCCAGGCTGGGCGATGAGGGCTTTTCCGCCGTGGTGCTGGCCACCGATGATGCCGATGCGGATCATGCGCGCTATGTCTCGGCCGGTCTGTCGGCGGGGGACGTGCTGAGCTTTTCCCGCGACTTCACCGACACGGCCGGAAAGAGCGACATGGCCTCGTTCAAACTGGCTTTCGCGGCCGGCGCCGAGACGACGGACGCCTTTCTGTTCGCTTGCGAGCGGATCAACGCCCCTCAAATCGACCGTACGGCACTGCAGGCCCATGCCAACGGCGTGACCGGCATTGCCGAAATCGTCGCGGTCAGCGGCGTGCCATCCGAAAAGCGCCACCTGATCGAGACAGCGACGGGTTCGAGGCAGAGGAGCAGCACGGCGTTCGACCTGGCGAACGCGCGTTTGAGCGTTCTCGAGCCCGCGGCTTTCGCTGAGCGCTTCGGCATGTCGGCTGGCGCGCCGACGGACCTTCGCTTCGCCGCGATCGTCTTTTCGGCCCGCAGTGCCGGCACTGTCGCGAAGCTGCTTGCAGACAACGCCGTCCGGCACGATATAGCGGGCAACGAAATTGTCGTGCAGCCGGCATCCGGGCAGGGCGCGGCTTTCATCTTCCGGGAGACCCCATGAGCAAGCCGCAAGGGCCCAATTCGCTGGCGCCGAATTCGTCGGTAACCGTCGGCAATGTCGTCTTCGACAATAGCGGGCCCTTGGCGTTGATCGCCGGCCCGTGCCAGTTCGAATCGCGCCAGCACGCTTTCGACATGGCCGGCGCGCTGAAGGAACTGACCGGCAAGCTCGGCATCGGCCTCGTCTACAAGACCAGCTACGACAAGGCCAACCGCACCTCACTGTCGGCAACGCGCGGCGCGGGCATGGACGCGGCGCTTCCGGTGTTCGACGAGTTGCGCAAGGCGTTTTCGCTTCCCATTCTGACCGATGTCCACACCGAGGAGCAGTGCGCGATCGTCGCACCCCATGTCGATGTGCTGCAGATTCCGGCCTTCCTGTCGCGCCAGACCGACATGCTGGTCGCCGCCGCCAAGACCGGCAAGGTGATCAACGTCAAGAAGGGGCAGTTCCTGGCGCCTTGGGATATGAAGAACGTGGTGGCCAAGATCACCGGTTCGGGCAACCTCAATGTGCTGACCACCGAGCGCGGCGCGTCTTTCGGCTACAACACGCTGGTGTCGGACATGCGGGCTTTGCCTGTGATGGCCGAGATCGGCGCGCCGGTGATTTTCGACGCCACCCATTCGGTGCAGCAGCCGGGCGGGCAGGGCGGTTCCTCCGGTGGTGAGCGCCGCTTTGTCGAGACGCTGGCGCGGGCTGCCGTTGCCGTCGGCGTCGCCGGCGTGTTCATAGAGACCCACCAGGATCCCGACAATTCGACCTCCTCCGACGGGCCCAACATGCTGCCGCTGAAGGACATGCCGGCGCTGCTCGAAAGACTGATGGCATTCGACCGCATCGCCAAGAATGCTGCTGACCTGAACCGAGGCTGATGGTTTCGGCTACGGCGCTCGCGCGCGCTGCCCTGCTTGTGGAAGGCATAAGTCGGCTGTAGGCTCGCTGCTGCAAATGAGCGTCTTGGCAGGAGGAAGCCATGTCCGTCGCCCGCGTCACCGAAATCACGTCGTCGTCGAAAAAGAGCTTTCAGGACGCCATCGAGAAGGGGATTGAGCGCGCATCCAAAACCCTGAAGAACGTCGAAGGCGCTTGGATCCAGGACCAGAAGATCGTCGTCGAGGACGGCAGGATCGCGGCGTATCGCGTCAACATGAAGGTGACGTTCATCCTCGCGGAGTAACCGCCCGCCGCTCGAAAAAACGGGAACTTTCGCCCGCGCCCCTCATTGTCAAAGTATCGATCAACGACATGAGGAGCAGCAGCCATGACCACCCAGACAGGCCACACCGAAGCTATCGCCGCTTCGCGCGTCATCGGCACGTCGGTCTACAACACCGAAGGCACGAGCATCGGCAGCATCGAGGACATCATGCTCGACAAGACGTCGAACGGCATCATGTTCGCGGTGATCGGGTTCGGTGGATTTCTCGGCATTGGCGAGAAGTATCACGCCATTCCGTGGGCGAGCCTCGACTATGACGAGGACAAGGGCGGCTATGTCGTGCCGTTCTCGAAGGAGCAGCTGAAGGCAGCACCCGCCTATTCGATCAATGAACTGGCCGGCGCCGATGGCGAGGCCGCGCGTGATGCTTCCTATGATTACTACAAGGTCACGCCGTATTGGCATTGATCAGCTGCGCTGACGCCTGACGTGAAAAGGCCCCCGAATTCCGAAACGGGGGCCTTTTCAGTGCAACCCGACAGTTTCTAAATTATTCTGCCGCATGAAACGTGGACAGCTGCGTCGCCGCCCTTGGCGGCTGCTGCGTATCGCAGGACGTCAGGAACGCCGCCGCGATCAGGAACAAACTCACGATACCGCTCAACTCGGACATGGCGAAACTCCTCCTGTTTCGCCCCGCGCATCACCATCCTAGTCGACACAGAGATTGTTATCTCTGAATTATGATGACGTGGTGTTGTCGAACGTGATCCGAGGCATGCTCAGCCGAGGAGTCCGGCATTCTTCACCGCCTTGAAAACCTTTTCGTGCCAGGCGATCCGATCCGCTTCGCCATTGGCCTGCGTGGCGGAATTGGCGTTGCCGACGTTGATCGCGCGCGAGATCTTTTTGATCAGGCCGGCATCGGCAAAGGCATTGCAGCCTGACCCTTTCCATTCGGCGCAAGCTGCGAGCAGCGAAGTCTGCGGATCCTCGATCAGTTCAGGATGATTGGCGAGGTCAACCTTGGCGAGCTTGCCCTTGGCCGTGTACGCGTCGCGCCCGGTGGTCTGGAACGTGCCGCCGCCGCGGAAATTGAAGCCGTCCAACGTTCCTTTCACATTGCCCATGCGGCCGCCATAGGCCCAGTCGCCCAGGGCTTGCGGCTTGCGCAGCAGGTTGTCCCCGATCCACTGATCGGTCTTGCCCGCGGCTCGCGACCTCCATGCGTTCCGGATTGCCGCCACGGTCGTGTAGGTCAGGGATTCGCGAATGAGGGTGAAGCCACCGGTTTCCATCGCCGCTTGAGCGAAGAAATGCATCAGCCGATCATAATTGTTGCACACGCCATGATCGCCAAGTGTCTTGAGGCCCTTGTCGGAGGTAAAGGCGCCGATGTAACCGTCATAGATTGTTCGCTTGGAACCGCTTGCCGGTCTCGGCGCGAATTTCTGGAAGACCGCTGCCGGCAAACCCTTGTTCGGATCGCCCGCAACCGCTTCGAGCACGCTCTCGACACTCTCGGTCGACAGCACCGGTTCGCCTTCGACGACCACCGAAGCATTGGGAATTCGCTTGCCGTTGCTTTTCGGGAAGCCACCGCCGGCAAAGGTTTTCAGATCGTCAATGAGGGCGATTACGCGTGTCCGGCTCTCCGTGAAATCCATGTCGGAAAGCGGACCGCTCACCTTCTTCGTTGGGTTGATGCATCCGACGCTGGACAGGAAATTGACGCCCGGATGGATCAGGATTTCGGTGCGCTTGTTGGTCTTCAGCAGTTCGAGTCCAGGTTTGGGTGGCGTCTTGGCGCCAGTGTAGCCGATGGTCACATATTTGCCTCCGGCCTGTGTCGCCAGTGGATAGGTTCCGGGCTCGATGCGCCTGCCATTGTCTTCTTTGGAATTGTCGCCAGGGCCGCGAGATTCACACACGAACCCCGATAGACCCGTTGCTGCCGTGCCGTTGTGGAAGACTTTATAGGTACCAACCGTCCTGCGTCTGGTGCCCCTCATATGCTCGACTTTACGGCTAATAAGAAGTTCCCAGCCAGTACCTGAAATCGCTGCCATTGCCACCTCCCCAAAGAGTTCAAGTTTGTTGATTTCACTGTCGTCGTCAAATAGTCCGCGTTGTAGATGTGACCCTAACATCTTCGAATTCTCTGCATTGTGAAGTTTGTCACGTTGGCGGTAGCCTCTTTTGAAGCATCGGCTGGAGTTTGTGTGCCGTCTGGTATTTCGTGACAAAGGCATTGCCGCGATAAAAGGGGGAGGGGCATCCGCCCCATGGGCCTAGACATATGAGGTCAGGTAGGGGTTGTTGTTTGCGTCAGATGGCGTCGCCCATGGCCCCTGGGCCTGGCCGCATGGGGCGATCGTCGCTATTATTTCATGCCATTCCTGATTGCCTTTTGCGGCACTTTGGATAAGAGGGGCGCGACGCTTTCAATCGATCAATCGGGGACATCGCAATGACCGCCATCATCGACATTGTCGGGCGTGAAATCCTGGACAGCCGTGGAAATCCGACCGTCGAGGTCGACGTCGTTCTCGAAGACGGCTCAATGGGCCGCGCCGCGGTGCCGTCGGGCGCGTCGACCGGCGCGCATGAGGCCGTCGAACTGCGCGACGGTGGCGCCCGCTATCTCGGCAAGGGCGTGCTCAAGGCGGTCGAGGCCGTCAATGGCGAGCTGTTCGAGGCGATCGGCGGCATGGAAGCCGAAAACCAGATCCACATCGATCAGACCATGATCGAGCTCGACGGCACGCCCAACAAGAGCCGGCTCGGCGCCAACGCCATCCTCGGCGTCTCGCTGGCGGTCGCCAAGGCCGCGGCGGAAGCCGCCGGACTGCCGCTTTACCGCTATGTCGGCGGCACCAAGGCGCATTTGCTGCCGGTGCCCATGATGAACATCATCAATGGCGGAGCGCATGCCGACAATCCGATCGATTTCCAGGAATTCATGATCCTGCCGGTCGGCGCGCCGACTTTGCGCGAAGGCGTGCGCTGGGGCTCGGAAATCTTCCACACGCTGCGCAAGAAGCTCAAGGATGCCGGCCACAACACCAATGTCGGCGACGAAGGCGGCTTCGCGCCCAATCTGAAGAGTGCGCCGGTGGCGCTCGATTTCATCATGGAATCAATCGAGAAGGCCGGCTTCAAGCCGGGCGAAGAGATCGCGCTCGGTCTCGACTGTGCGGCGACCGAATTCTTCAAGGACGGCAATTACGTCTATGAGGGCGAGAAGAAGACCCGCGATCCGAAGGCGCAGGCCAAGTACCTGGCCAAGCTCGCCGCCGACTATCCGATCATCTCGATCGAGGACGGCCTGGCCGAGGACGACTGGGAGGGCTGGAAGTACCTGACCGATTTGATCGGCAACAAGACGCAGCTGGTTGGCGACGACCTCTTCGTCACCAACACGGCGCGGCTGCGCGACGGCATCCGCATGGGTGTCGCCAATTCGATCCTGGTCAAGGTCAACCAGATCGGCTCGCTTACCGAAACGCTCGACGCTGTCGAGACCGCGCATAAGGCAGGCTACACAGCCGTCATGTCGCACCGTTCGGGCGAAACCGAGGATTCGACCATCGCCGACCTCGCCGTCGCCACCAATTGCGGGCAGATCAAGACCGGTTCGCTGTCGCGCTCGGATCGCATGGCCAAGTACAACCAGCTGATCCGCATCGAGGAAGAGCTCGGCAAGCAGGCGCGCTACGCCGGCAAGTCGGTAATCAAAGCTTAAATTCTGCCGAACTGGCGAAAACGAGGAAGGGCGGGATTTTCCCGCCCTTTTTCGTTGCGGGCGCTGGCTAATGCACCTGTCCGTAACCGTCCATTAAGCACAATCGGGCCAGATAGACAGGTCAGAGGATTGCGACCATGTGGACACGCCAGCACAAGCAGAGAAACACCGGCCGGCTGATCATCCCGTCGCTTTGCGTGGCGTTCCTGGCCTATTTCGGCTTCCATGCCTATCATGGCGAGTTCGGCATCAATTCCAAATATCAGCTCGAAGCGCAGAGCATCGAATTGCAGGCCAAGTACGATGCCATCAAGGCGCGCCGGGTCGATCTGGAGCGGCGCGTCCAGCTGATGCATGAGGGTACGCTTGAAAAGGATATGCTCGACGAGCAGGCACGCCGGGCGCTCAATCTGTCCCAGCCCGATGAAATCACCATCATGCTGCCGGCCAATTCGAAATAACCAAGTTTCAGTTAATCGCTGTTATCTCTAATGATTCTGGGCGTTTAGGCGCATGCCAGCCATGCATTTTTCTGCATGGCGAAACGCGGTCTCGCATGTTAGCTTCCCTCCAATCGGTGGGGAGGAGCTGATCCTCCCCGGAGCAGACATGGTCTGCTTTAGTGTCCGCAAAGAGACGCCAACAGGGAGTGATGCATGGCCACCGCCGCCAAAAAAGCGCCTGCCAAATCCGTTAAATCGACGTCCGCCAAATCAACGGGGCTTTCCGCCCCCAAGCCGGCTGACTTCACCAAGGACGAGGAGCTTGCCGCCTACCGGCACATGCTGCTTATCCGCCGCTTCGAGGAAAAGGCCGGCCAGCTCTACGGCATGGGCTTTATCGGCGGCTTCTGCCACCTCTATATCGGCCAGGAAGCGGTCGTCACCGGCATGAAGATGTCGCTGATCAACGGCGACCAGATGATCACCGCCTATCGCGACCATGGCCACATGCTGGCGATGGAACTTTCCCCGCGCGGCGTCATGGCAGAGCTGACCGGACGCCGTGGTGGCCTGTCGAGGGGCAAGGGCGGCTCCATGCACATGTTCTCCAAGGAGAAGCATTTTTACGGCGGCCACGGCATTGTCGGCGCGCAGGTCTCGCTCGGCACCGGTCTCGCCTTCGCCAACCGCTACCGCGACAACAACAATGTGTCGCTGACTTATTTCGGCGATGGCGCTGCCAACCAGGGTCAGGTCTATGAAAGCTTCAACATGGCCTCGCTGTGGAAGCTGCCGGTGATCTACATCATCGAGAACAACCGCTACGCCATGGGCACTTCGGTGTCGCGCTCGTCGGCCGAAACCAATTTTTCGCATCGCGGCGCCTCGTTCAAGATTCCCGGCATTCAGGTCGACGGCATGGATGTGCGTGCGGTCAAATCCGCCGGCGATCAGGCGACCGAATGGTGCCGTGCCGGCAACGGTCCGATCATCCTCGAGATGCAGACCTATCGCTATCGCGGTCACTCGATGTCGGATCCCGCGAAATACCGCTCCAAGGAAGAAGTGCAGAAGATGCGCTCGGATCATGATCCGATCGAGCAGGTCAAGGCGCGGCTGACGGCCAAGAAGTGGGCGACCGAGGACGAACTCAAGAACATCGACAAGGAAGTCCGCGACATCGTCGCCGACGCCGCCGAATTTGCCCAGCACGACGCAGAGCCGGATCCGTCCGAGCTCTGGACCGACATCGTATTGTAACGGGAGGGCAAGGACATGCCGATCGAAATTCTCATGCCCGCTCTCTCGCCGACCATGGAAGAGGGCAATCTTTCCAAATGGTTGAAGAACGAGGGCGACAAGGTCGTCGCCGGCGATGTCATCGCCGAGATCGAAACCGACAAGGCGACGATGGAAGTCGAAGCCGTCGATGAAGGCACGATCGGCAAGATCGTGGTTCCCGCCGGCACCGAAGGCGTCAAGGTCAACGCGGTGATCGCCGTGTTGCTGCAGGACGGTGAAAGTGCAGGCGATGTCGAAAAGAGCGGCAAGCCTGCCTCCACCCAGGATGCCGTTTCCGCTGGCGGTCAGCGGACCGATGCAGCCGAGGAAGGTACAAAAGCGGCTCCCCAGGATGCCGGCGAGGCTCCGAAGGCAGTTCCCGCCGCTCCGGCGGCCAAACCTGCCGCCGATCCGGATATTCCCGCCGGCACCGAGATGGTCTCGACCACGGTGCGCGAAGCGCTCCGCGATGCCATGGCTGAAGAAATGCGCCGCGACGGCGATGTCTTCGTCATGGGCGAGGAGGTCGCGGAATACCAGGGCGCCTACAAGATCACGCAAGGGCTGCTGCAGGAATTCGGGCCGCGCCGCGTCGTCGACACGCCGATCACCGAGCACGGCTTTGCCGGCGTCGGCGTCGGTGCGGCGATGGCCGGCCTGAAGCCGATCGTCGAGTTCATGACCTTCAACTTCGCCATGCAGGCGATCGACCAGATCATCAACTCCGCGGCCAAGACGCTCTATATGTCGGGCGGCCAGATGGGCGCACCGATCGTGTTCCGCGGTCCGAACGGGGCGGCCGCCCGCGTCGGCGCCCAGCATTCGCAGTGCTATGCCGCCTGGTACAGCCATATTCCCGGCCTGAAGGTGGTGATGCCGTACACGGCTGCCGACGCCAAGGGCCTGCTCAAGGCGGCGATCCGCGATCCGAACCCGGTCATCTTCCTCGAGAACGAAATCCTCTACGGCCAGTCCTTCGACGTGCCGAAGCTCGATGATTTCGTGCTGCCGATCGGCAAGGCGCGCATTCACAAGCAGGGCAAGGACGTCACCATCGTCTCGTTCGGCATCGGCATGACCTATGCCATCAAGGCGGAAGCCGAACTGCGCGGCATGGGCATCGACGCCGAGATCATCGATCTCCGGACCATCCGCCCGCTCGACCTCGACACCGTCATTGCCTCCGTGAAGAAGACCAACCGCCTGATCGTGGTGGAAGAAGGTTTCCCGCAGAACTCGGTCGGCGACCACATCGCCAACCAGGTTTCGCAGCGCGCCTTCGATTTCCTCGACGCGCCGGTCATCACCATCGCCGGCAAGGACGTGCCGATGCCTTATGCGGCGAACCTCGAAAAGCTGGCTTTGCCCAATGTCGGCGAGGTCATAGAGGCGGTCAAAGCCGTCACGTATCGCTGAGCCGGTCGGGAGGACATCATGCCAATCAACATCACCATGCCGGCACTCTCGCCCACGATGGAAGAGGGCAATCTTTCCAAGTGGCTCGTGAAAGAAGGCGACAAGGTTTCGCCGGGCGACGTGATCGCCGAGATCGAGACCGACAAGGCGACGATGGAAGTCGAAGCCGTCGATGAAGGAACCGTCGCCAAGCTGGTCGTTCCGGGTGGCACCGAAGGCGTCAAGGTCAATGCGCTGATCGCCATTCTGGCCAGCGAAGGCGAGGATGCAGGGGCGGCGGCAAAGGGTGGTGGCGATGCCGCGCCCGCGAAAGCCGATGCCAAGCAGGATAAGGCGTCAATCTCCCCACCCGTGGGGGAGATGTCGACGAAGTCGACAGAGGGGGGCGCTGCCCCGCCGACCTCTCAGTCTGTCGCGCCCCCCTCTGGCCTGCCGGCCATCTCCCCCACAAAGGGGGAGATCAGCCAATCGTCAGGCGAGCGCACCTTCGCTTCGCCGCTGGCTCGTCGCATCGCCAAGGATGCCGGAGTCGACGTGTCCGCCGTAACCGGCACCGGCCCGCATGGCCGTGTCGTCAAGGCCGATGTCGAGGCGGCGATTGCCGGCGGTGGCGCCAAGGCTGCACCGGCCGCGAAAGCCGCACCTGCCGGCGCTCCGGCACCTGCGGCTCCGGCTGCGGCACCCAAGGCGATGTCGGACGAACAGGTGCTGAAGCTGTTTGCCGAAGGATCCTATGAGCTCGTCCCGCACGACAATATGCGCAAGACCATTGCGCGCCGCTTGGTCGAGGCCAAGACAACCATCCCGCATTTCTACCTGACGCTCGACTGCGAGCTCGATGCGCTGCTGGCGCTGCGCACACAGATCAATGCGGCTGCTCCGACGAAGAAGACCGACAAGGGCGAGGCTCCCGTCTACAAACTCTCGGTCAACGACATGGTGATCAAGGCGATGGCGATGGCGCTGATGGCGGTGCCGGATGCCAATGCATCGTGGACCGAAAGCGCCATGGTCAAGCACAAGCACGCCGATGTCGGCGTTGCCGTGTCAATCCCCGGCGGCCTGATCACGCCGATCATCCGCCACGCCGACGAAAAGACGCTGTCCACTATCTCCAACGAGATGAAGGATCTGGCGAGCCGTGCCCGCAGCCGCAAGCTGAAGCCTGAGGAATATCAAGGCGGCACGACGGCTGTCTCCAATCTCGGCATGTTCGGCATCAAGGACTTTGCCGCCGTCATCAACCCGCCGCATGCGACGATCCTGGCGGTGGGTGCGGGCGAGCAGCGGCCGGTGGTCAAGAATGGCGAGATCAAAATCGCCAATATCATGTCGGTGACGCTGTCGACCGATCACCGCGCCGTCGACGGTGCGCTCGGCGCCGAACTTCTGGTCGCCTTCAAGCGCATGATCGAAAACCCGATGGGCATGCTGGTCTAGGAAGGAAAGGCTGTGCGGAAATTCGTCACCAGCCTTTTCGCCCTGATCCTTTCCGGCCTGGCCGGCGGGCTGGTGGCGCTGTGGCTGGCAATCGCCACCAATGCGAACTCGGAATTCATCCTTGTCTTCATGGCCTCGGCGCTGGTCTCTATCGTTGCGACGGTGGCGTTTTTCATCGCGCAATTGGTGCCAAACCTACAAAGGGCGATCAATCTGACGGGGCTTGTTGGGGTTGCGTTGTTCGTGCTGGCCGGGATCGGGCTGATTGCCTGGACCTTCTCTCAGCCGCCGGGCAAAGCCCAGTGGTCGGGCGATCTCCCCGTTGTCGCCGGTCTGATTTTGCCAAGCATCGCCACGGTTATCGTGCAGTGGCTGTTCGTGGGATGGCGCGTGCGGCGCGGGCTTAAGGCGGAGGCGGGTGCGGGTGCATGAAGACGATCCTCTGCTACGGCGATTCCCTGACCTGGGGCTATGACGCGGCAAGCCTCGGGCGCCATGCGCTGGAGGACCGCTGGCCGAGCGTGCTCAAGGCGGCGCTGGGCGACGATGATATCGAAGTCATTGCCGAAGGTCTGAACGGCCGCACCACGGCTTTCGACGATCACCTGGCTGGTGCCGACCGCAATGGCGCCAAGGTGCTGCCGACAATCCTGACCAGCCATGCGCCGCTCGACCTGATCATCATCATGCTCGGCGCCAACGACATGAAGCCCTGGATCCACGGCAATCCGGTCGCGGCCAAGCAGGGCGTGCAGCGGCTGATCGACATCGTGCGCGGCCACGATTATCCGTTCGACTGGGCCGCGCCGCAAATCCTGATCGTTGCGCCACCCGCGGTCAGCCGCACCGACAATGCCGAATTCAAGGAAATGTTTGCCGGCGGCGACGAGGCCTCGAAGCGGCTGGCGCCGCAATATTCCGCGCTCGCCGACGAGGCTGGCTGCGGCTTTTTCGATGCCGGCACGGTGGCCGAGACCACACCGATCGACGGGGTCCATCTCGATGCCGAAAACACGCGCAATATAGGTGACGCATTGGCGCCATTGGTGCGTGTGATGCTGGAACTCTAGAGAAAATCAGGGAGAAACCCCGTGGCAGAATCCTACGACGTTATAATCATCGGCTCGGGCCCCGGCGGCTATGTCACGGCGGTGCGCTCCGCCCAGCTCGGCTTCAAGACTGCCATCGTCGAGCGCGAGCATCTCGGCGGCATCTGCCTCAACTGGGGCTGCATCCCGACCAAGGCGCTGCTGCGCTCGGCCGAGATCATGCACTATTCCGATCATCTGAAAGACTACGGCCTGAAGCTCGAAGGCGGCAAGGTCAGCGCCGACACCGCCGCTGTCGTCGACCGCTCGCGCAAAGTGTCGTTGAGGCTCAATGGCGGCGTCGCCTTCCTGATGAAGAAGAACAAGGTCGACGTTATCTGGGGCGAGGCCAAGCTCTCCAAGCCCGGTGAGATCGTCGTCTCCAAGATGGCGAAGAAGCCGATGGAGCCGCAGCCGCCGGTGCCGAAGGGCGTCAAGGGCGAGGGGACCTATACCGCCAAGCACATCATTCTCGCCACCGGCGCCCGGCCGCGCGCGCTGCCCGGCATCGAGCCGGACGGCAAACTGATCTGGACCTATTTCGAGGCGATGGTGCCGAAGGAGATGCCGAAATCGCTGCTGGTCATGGGTTCGGGCGCCATCGGCATCGAGTTCGCCTCCTTCTACCGCACCATGGGCGCCGAGGTGACGGTGGTCGAGCTTTTGCCGGCGGTGATGCCGGTCGAGGATGCCGAGGTCTCGAAATTCGCGCAGAAGCAGTTCGAGAAGCAGGGCATGAAAATCATCCTCGAGGCCAAGGTGACCAAGGTCGAGAAGGGCACCAACTCGGTTACCGCACATGTCGAGATGAAGGACGGCAAGGTCGAGAAGATCACCGCCGACCGCATGATCTCGGCCGTCGGCGTGCAAGGCAATATCGAGAATCTCGGCCTCGAGACGCTCGGCGTGAAGACGGACCGCGGCTGCGTCGTCATCGATGGCTACGGCAAGACCAATGTGCCCGGCATCTACGCTATCGGCGATGTCGCCGGACCGCCGATGCTCGCCCACAAGGCCGAGCATGAAGGCGTGGTCTGCATCGAGAAGATCGCCAATTTCCCCGGCGTGCATGCGACAGACAAGCTGAAGATCCCGGGCTGCACCTATTGCAACCCGCAGGTCGCCTCGGTCGGGCTCACCGAAGCCAAGGCGAAGGCCGAAGGCAAGGACATCCGCGTCGGCCGTTTCCAGTTCGGCGCCAACGGCAAGGCGATCGCGCTTGGCGAGGACCAGGGCTTCATCAAGACCATCTTCGACAAGAAGACCGGCCAGCTGCTCGGCGCGCATATGGTCGGCGCCGAGGTGACGGAGCTGATCCAGGGCTTTGTCGTGGCGATGAACCTGGAGACCACCGAGGAAGAACTGATGCACACCATCTTCCCGCATCCGACGCTGTCGGAGATGATGAAGGAAAGCGTGCTCGATGCCTATGGCCGTGCGCTCAACGCGTGATAAATTGCTGCCGCGAGACTCAGACGCATGCGCCGGAGGAACCTTACGGCAGACAGTTCGTTTCCGGATGCATTTTCACCTGACACTGGAGGAGTTGGCATATGGACGTGAATGGCGTGGGCTGGATTGCGGCCATCATCATCGGCGGTTTGGCCGGGTGGCTGGCCGAGATGGTCATGAAGAGCAATACCGGCGTCTTGATGAACATCATTATGGGCATTGTCGGCGCGGTGGTGCTGAACGCAATTCTCAGGGCGCTCAACATCGAACCCTTCGGTGTCGGCTGGCTCGCCTACCTGATCACCGGCTTCATCGGCGCCTGCCTGCTGATCTTTGCCGGGCGGCTGATACGCCGATAAAACGGCTCGCCGTTTATCTCGTTCTTCTGACGCAATTCCGGACGGAAAACCGTGTCACACTTTTCCTGGAATTGCTCTGGATCCCCGCTATGCGAAAAAGGCTGTGGCGGCATGCGCCGCCGCAGCCTTTTTCTTTGCACCGAAAAGCCCTAGATGACGCCAGAAGGGCGAATGCCGACGGGCAGACGCCAACAAGTCAGGTTTGAGATGGTCACTGTTCTCGACACGATCGCCAACGCGCCGCGCCTGCGGCACCCCGAGAAGGCACACAAGCCTGATCAGGACGTGCTGCGCAAACCCGACTGGATCCGCGTCAAGGCGCCGATGTCGAAGGGCTATGCCGAAACCCGCGAGATCGTGAAGTCGCACAAGCTCGTCACGGTGTGCGAAGAGGCCGGCTGCCCCAATATCGGCGAGTGCTGGGAAAAGAAGCACGCCACCTTCATGATCATGGGCGAGATCTGCACGCGCGCTTGTGCCTTCTGCAATGTCGCCACCGGCATTCCCACCGCGCTCGATGCCGATGAGCCGGCGCGTGTCGCGCATGCCGTCAAGCAGATGGGGCTGACCCATGTCGTCATCACCTCGGTCGACCGCGATGATCTCGCCGATGGCGGCGCGCAGCATTTCGCCGAGGTTATCCGGGCGATCCGAGCAGCGACGCCCTTGACCACGATCGAAATCCTGACGCCCGATTTCCTGCGCAAGGAGGGCGCGCTGGAGATCGTCGTGGCGGCCAAGCCCGATGTCTTCAACCACAATCTCGAAACCGTGCCGTCGAACTACCTGACGGTGCGGCCGGGTGCCCGCTATTTCCACTCGATCCGGCTGTTGCAGCGGGTCAAGGAGCTCGATCCGTCGATCTTCACCAAGTCCGGCATCATGGTCGGCCTCGGCGAAGAGCGCAACGAGATCCTGCAGCTGATGGATGACCTGCGCTCGGCCAATGTCGACTTCATGACCATTGGCCAGTATCTGCAGCCGTCGAAGAAACACCACCCGGTGATCCGCTTCGTCACGCCGGAGGAGTTCAACTCCTTCGCGACGATCGGCAAGACCAAGGGTTTCCTGCTGGCGGCGTCGAGCCCGCTGACGCGCTCCTCGCATCATGCCGGTGACGATTTCGCCAGGCTGCGGGCGGCGCGTGAGGCGCAGCTCAAAAAAGCCAGTTAAATCCTGCTTCAATGCCGAAATTCGAAGCCACACGCCGCGTTGCCCACACGCCGGAGCAGATGTTTGCGCTGGTCGCCGATATCGAGACCTATCCTGAATTTCTGCCGCTGTGCGAGGCGCTGACGGTGCGCTCTCGCAAGGAGCGTGATCGCCGCACCATTCTCCTCGCCGATATGAGCATCGGCTACAAGGCGATCCGCGAGACCTTTACGACGCAGGTGCTGCTGAAGCCGGACGAGAACACAATCGACGTCAAATACATCGATGGGCCGTTCAAATATCTCAGCAATATCTGGCGCTTCGAGCCGGCCGACGGCGGCGGCTGCAACGTTCGCTTCTTCATCGACTACGAGTTCAAGAGCCGTATCCTCGGCGTGTTGATGGGCACCATGTTCGATCGCGCCTTCCGCATGTTTTCCGAAGCCTTCGAAAAACGTGCGGACGTCATCTACGGAACGACGCCCATCTCATGAGTGTCGCCGAGCGCGCGCAGGCCGATCTCCAGCGCATGCTTGACGGTCTCACGGCGGATGAAGTCGCGGCCATTGTCGGCAAACATATTGAGCTCGGCAGCCACCGGCCCACCTCTTAGGGCAACTCCGAACCAGACGAGGCCGACCGGTTTTTCCGGCGAGCCGCCGCCTGGGCCGGCAATGCCGGTGACGGCAAGCGCCAGCCCGGCGCGCGAGCGCGCCAGAGCGCCCTCCGCCATCTCCAGAACCGTTTCGCGCGAGACGGCGCCATGCGCCTCGAGTGTGGCGGGCGAGACGCCGAGCATCTCCATCTTTGCTTCATCGGAATAGGTGATGAGGCCGCGATCGACGACAGCGGACGAGCCGGCGATGTCGGTCAGTGCCGAGATGATCATGCCGCCGGTGCAGCTCTCGGCCGTCGCCAGCATGATGCCGCGTTGCTGGCAGACCTGGAGCAGGGCATTGGCGAGATCGCTGTTGTTCATGCGGGAACCTCCCCGGGGAAGACGACACTGGCGGTGGCAATGGCGGCGATGCCTTCCTCGCGGCCGACAAAGCCGAGCTTTTCGTTGGTCGTCGCCTTGATCGAGATGCGATCGCTGGAAATGCCCAGCATTGCCGACAACGCGTTGGTCATCGCCTCGCGATGCGGGCCGACGCGCGGCGCCTCGCAGATCAGCGTGATATCGGCATTGGCGATGCGCCCGCCGCGTTCGCGCACCAACCTGGCCGCATGCTCGACGAAGATCTTTGACGCCGCGCCCTTCCATTGCGGATCGGAAGGCGGGAAATGCGTGCCGATGTCGCCGGCGCCGCAAGTGGCGAGCAGCGCATCGGTCAGCGCGTGCAGGCCGACATCGGCATCCGAATGGCCGGAAAGCTTCTTGCCGTGCGGAATGGCGACGCCGCACAGGGTGACATGGTCGCCGGCCTCGAAGGCGTGCACGTCATAGCCATTGCCGGTGCGAATGTCTGGAAAACGCTCGCCAGTAAGCCGTTGATCTGCCATCGCAATATCCCTTGCCCAGGTCAATTTGACATTGTCCGGCGACCCCTCGACGATTTTTACCGGAATATGCGCCCATTCGGCGATCGCGGCATCGTCGGTGAAATCCGCCTTGCCGAGATGATGGGCCTTTTCATGCGCGGCGAGCAACGGCCAGAACGGAAAGCCTTGCGGCGTCTGGGCGGCATGAAGGCCGGCCCTTGGCACCGTCTCTTCGATCATGCCGGTCGTCGACTCGCGCTTCAGCGTATCGGCGACGGGCAAAGCGGGCAGCGCGCCCTGCCGCTCGCCAATGGCGGCGATGGTACGGTCGATCAGGGCCGCGTCGACAAACGGCCGCACCGCGTCATGGACAAGGACACGGCCGGGCGTACGGTCCCTCAGCGCCAGCAGGCCGAGCCGGACCGATGCCTGGCGCGACTCGCCACCGACCACGGCGGTAACCCGCTCGGCATATACGCCGGCTGCCTTGTCAAAAAGCGCGTGGTCATCGGCATGGATCGCGACGACGACGGGACCAATTTCAGGATGCGCCAGGAACGTCTCCAGCGTGCGCGCGATAACGGCACGGCCGCCGATGCGCTGATATTGCTTCGGCCCGTCGGCCTGTCCGGCACGCGCGCCGCGGCCGGCTGCAACGATGACCACGCCGACCTTGTCGGTCGTCGCCTCGGCCGGTTTTTCGCTTGCGTCTGTCATGCCGAGAGGCTTAGTCGCGGCTTATGGCGAAGGCCAGCATTTTCCCAAATGCGCCGCAATGTGACGTCATTGCGCGTTGCACAATGCCTTTCTTATGGCTAGAGAATGTGCAGCAATCCGATATGCTTGGTTTTTGTGCATGCTTGAAGTGACAAAATTGGCTTCGCCGCTCGACGTTGGCGGCGTGACAATCCGCAACCGCGTCTTCCTCGCGCCCATGTCGGGAATAACGGACGAGCCGTTCCGGCAGCGCGCCTACGCGCATGGCGCGGGCCTGGTCGTGTCGGAAATGGTGGCGAGCGGCGAGCTTGCCAAGGGCAGGGCCGGCTGCGACCTGCGCATCCGTCATTCCGGGCTGCCCGTCCATATGGTCCAGCTTGCCGGCCGCGAGGCCGAGCACATGGCCGAGGGCGCGCGCATCGCTGCCGGCGAGGGCGCCGACATCATCGACATCAATATGGGCTGCCCGGCCAAGAAGGTGACCGGCGGCTATGCCGGCTCGGCGCTGATGCGCGATCTCGACCACGCGCTGTCGCTGATCGAAGCGGTGATCGGCGCGGTCCAGGTGCCGGTCACGGTCAAGATGCGGCTCGGCTGGGACGACAATGCGCTCAATGCACCCGTTTTGGCGCGCCGCGCCGAAGAGGCCGGTGTTAAAATGGTGACCGTGCATGGGCGCACGCGCTGCCAGTTTTATCAAGGCAAGGCCGATTGGGGCGCCATCGCCCGCATCAAGGACGCCGTCTCGATCCCGGTGGTCGCCAACGGCGATGTGGGCTCGCCCGCGGAGGCCGCCGAAATCCTTGAACAGTCGGGCGCCGACGCGGTGATGATCGGTCGTGCCCATTATGGCGCGCCATGGACGGCGGGCCGCATTGCGGCGACGGCTGCGGGCGACGCGCTCTCCGGCGTGCCGGAAAGCCCGCAAGCCATGGCCGACTACATCGTTTCCCACTACGAGGACATGCTGACGCTTTACGGCGTCGAAAGCGGCTTGCGCCAGGCGCGCAAGCATCTCGGCTGGTATCTCGACCGCCACGCTGCTGGCGTTTCCGATGGGCGGCGGAAAGCCATCCTCACCTCTTTCGAACCCGCCCGCGTCATTGCCTTGCTGCATGAGGTGTTTTCCGGCGAAGCCACGCCCTTGCGGAGCGCCGCATGAACGCCACAGTCACACCGAGCTCCGACATGGCGGATGCCGCCAGTATCGTGCTGAACACCATCCGCCGTCCGGTCATCATGGTCGATCCGGACGGGTTCATCACCTACGCCAATGCCGATGCGGAAGACTTCTTCCGCTCAAGTGCCAACATGCTTGCCCGCAACACACTGTCCAAGCTGATCCCGTTCGGCAGCCCGTTGCTGCAGCTGGTCGACCAGGTGCGCGAGCGCCGTGCGCCGGTCAACGAATACCGTGTCGACGTGTCGTCGCCGCGTCTCGGAATCGAGAAGGTCGTCGATCTTTATGTCGCGCCGGTGCCGGAATTCCCAGGCTCAATCGTGGTGATGTTCCAGGAACGCTCGATGGCCGACAAGATCGACCGGCAGATGACACACAGGGGTGCCGCGCGTTCGGTCACCGGCCTTGCCGCCATGCTGGCACATGAGATCAAGAACCCGCTGTCCGGCATACGTGGCGCCGCACAGCTGCTCGAACTCTCGGCGTCCGACGAGGATCGCGCGCTGACCCGCCTCATCACCGACGAGACCGATCGTATCGTCTCCCTCGTCGACCGCATGGAAGTGTTTTCCGACGAGCGGCCGATTGACCGCTATCCTGTCAACATCCATGTCGTGCTGGACCATGTGAAGGCAATCGCGAAGAACGGTTTTGCCAAGAGAATCAGGATAATGGAGGACTATGATCCATCATTGCCTCCGGTTTTCGCCAACCGCGACCAACTGATCCAGGTGTTCCTCAACCTGGTCAAGAACGCCGCCGAGGCCATCGGCGGCGACCCACAGGGGGAGATCGTGCTGTCGACCGCGTTCAGGCCGGGCATCCGCGTGTCCGTTCCCGGAACCCAGGACCGCGTGTCGCTGCCGCTTGAATTCTGCGTGCGCGACAATGGTTCGGGCGTTTCGGAAGACATTCTGCCGATCCTGTTCGATCCGTTCATCACCACCAAGCCGAACGGCTCGGGGCTCGGCCTGGCGCTGGTGGCGAAAATCGTCGGCGAGCATGGCGGCATCATCGAATGCGATTCGACGCCGCGCGGCACCACCTTCCGAATCCTGATGCCGGCCTGGAAAGAAACACCCATCGACACTGCCGATGATGAAGGCGAAGGAGACCGCAAATGACGGTTCGCGGCAATATTCTCGTCGCCGACGACGATGCGGCCATCCGCACCGTGCTCAATCAGGCGCTGTCGCGCGTCGGCCATGAGGTGCGCGTGACCTCCAACGCCTCGACGCTGTGGCGCTGGGTGGCGGCGGGCGAGGGCGATCTGGTGATCACCGACGTTGTCATGCCGGACGAGAACGCCTTCGACATGCTGCCGCGCATCAAGAAGGCGCGGCCCGAGCTGCCGGTCATCGTGATGAGCGCGCAAAACACTTTCATGACGGCGATTCGTGCTTCCGAAACAGGTGCTTACGAGTATCTGCCGAAGCCGTTCGACCTGACCGAACTGCTCAACATCGTCAACCGGGCGCTGTCAGAGCCGCGCCGACCGAAGATCGATACGCGACCGGAAGAACAGCCTGACGCGATGCCGCTGGTCGGCCGGTCGGCCGCCATGCAGGACATCTACCGCATGCTGGCGCGCATGATGCAGACCGACCTGACGGTGATGATCTCGGGCGAGTCCGGCACCGGCAAGGAATTGGTGGCGCGCGCGTTGCACGAATATGGCCGTCGCCGCGGCGGTCCGTTCGTCGCCATCAACATGGCGGCGATCCCGCGCGATTTGATCGAATCGGAGCTGTTCGGCCACGAGAAGGGCGCCTTCACCGGCGCACAGAACCGCTCGACCGGCCGCTTCGAGCAGGCCGAGGGCGGCACGCTTTTCCTCGACGAGATCGGCGACATGCCGATGGAGGCGCAGACGCGGCTGCTGCGCGTGCTGCAGCAGGGCGAATACACAACGGTCGGCGGGCGCACCCCGATCAAGACCGATGTGCGCATCGTCGCCGCCACCAACAAGGATCTGCGCACGCTGATCAACCAGGGGCTTTTCCGCGAGGATCTGTTCTATCGCCTGAATGTCGTGCCGCTTCGGCTGCCGGGTTTGCGTGAGAGATCGGAAGACATTCCCGATCTGGTGCGGCATTTCTTCAAGATCGGCGCCAGCGAAGGCTTGCAGACCAAGCGCATTTCGACCGGCGGCATCGAATTGATGAAGCGCTATCCGTGGCCGGGAAACGTGCGCGAGTTGGAAAACCTGGTGCGCCGGCTTGCGGCGCTCTATTCGCAGGACGAAATATCAGCCGAGATCATTGAAGCCGAGCTGAAGACAGGCGAAAGACCGGTCGTTCCCGGCGGCGGCAATTTGATCCCGGACGATCTATCCATCGGCCAGGCGGTGGAGCACTTCCTGCAGCGCTATTTTGCCTCTTTCGCCGGTGAGTTGCCCCCGGCAGGTCTCTATCAGCGCATCTTGTCCGAGGTCGAATATCCGCTGGTGCTCGCTTCCATGACGGCAACGCGCGGCAACCAGATCAAGGCGGCCGAATTGCTCGGCTTGAATCGCAACACGCTGCGCAAGAAGATTCGCGAGCTGGGCGTCAACGTCTACAAATCGTCGAGATCATGAGCGCCTGGCGCCCGAAGGGACGCGAGGTCGTCCCCTTTTCAGGGGATCGGCGGCCGAAAGATTTCCGTCACGGCCACACTTGTTGCATAATCGCCACAATGCGTTGCATACATCCGACGCAATCACTGGCTCTTAGACGGCGACATGGCTTCGCAAGCTCTGACATCAAACGAACCGCTTTTCAGCAGACCCGGCCAGAGGGATGGACGGCGGCTGCTTGCGTTGCCCGGCGTTGTGGCAATTGCCGGCGCGCTGGTTACGGCGGCAATCTCGTTTGCGATTCTTGTCGGCGCCACGCCGATCACGCCAGACGCAAACACAACGCTGACGCTGATTGCGGCCAATGCCTTATTTGTGCTGGCGCTGATTGCCCTCGTTGGCCGCGAGGTGCATCGCATCACCATGGCGCGCCGGCACGGCAAGGCGGCGTCGCGGCTGCATGTGCGCATCGTGACGATGTTTGCGCTGGTCGCGGCCATCCCCGCCATCATGGTGGCCATCATCGCCTCGATCACGCTCGATATCGGCCTCGACCGCTGGTTCGAGATCCGCACCAAGGCGATCGTCAACTCGTCGCTGTCGATCGCCGACGCCTATGTGCAGGAAAACGCTCGCAATCTTCAGGGCACGACGCTGTCGATGGCCTACGATCTCGATGCGTCGCGCACGCTTTACGGCCTCGATCGAACCGGCTTTCTCGACCTGATGAACAAGGAAGCCGTCGGCAGAAGCCTGGTGCATGCGGCGCTGGTCAGGGAAGACGGCTCCTTTGTCGTGAGTGCCCAGACCGATGCGGACTTCGCCATGCCGGCACCGCCTGAGGGCGCGGTGGCAAGTGCGGCCGACGGCAAGCCGGTGCTGATCGAGCCGAAGACGCGCAACATCATGGGCGCCATCATCAAGCTGCGGGAGATCGAAGGCCTCTACCTCTACACCAATCGCCTGGTCGACCCCGAAGTGATCAAGGCGAGGGCGATCGTCCAGTCCAACACCGCCGAATATCGCGGCCTGGAAGACAACAGGCGGACGTCGCAGGTGGCGTTCGCGCTGCCCTATCTGTCGCTGACGCTGATCATCATCCTGTCGGCCATCTGGACCGGCATAGCGGTGGCCGACCGTCTGGTGCGGCCCATCCGTCAACTCATCGGCGCGGCTGACGAGGTTGCGACCGGCAATCTCGATGTCGCCGTTCCGGTACGGCCTTCCGACGGCGATGTCGCCTCGCTTGGCGATACGTTCAACAAGATGCTGCTGGAGCTTAAATCGCAGCGCAATGAGATCCTGTCGGCCAAGGATTTGATCGACGAACGGCGTCGTTTCTCGGAAGCGGTGCTGGCCGGCGTCACCGCCGGCGTCATCGGCGTCGATCCCTACGGCATCGTCTCCATCGTCAACAAATCGGCCGAAACGATGCTGGCCATATCGGCCACGGCGGCGCTGGGGCAGAACCTGTCCGCCGTGCTGCCGCATGTCGGCCGTGTCTTCGAGATCGGCCGCAAATCCGGCAAGCCGGTCTATCGCGAGCAGGTCACCTTCTATCGCACCGGCGCCGAGCGTACCTTCAACGTGCAGATCACCATCGAGGCCGGCGACGACGGCGAGGAGGAGAAATCCTACGTCGTGACTGTCGACGACATCACCGATCTGGTCCAGGCACAGCGCTCGTCGGCCTGGGCTGATGTGGCGCGGCGTATCGCACATGAAATCAAGAACCCGCTGACGCCGATCCAGCTCTCGGCCGAGCGCATCAAGCGACGCTTCGGCAAGGTCATCACCGAGGACCGCGAGATTTTCGACCAGTGCACCGACACGATCATCCGGCAGGTCGAGGATATCGGCCGCATGGTCGACGAGTTCTCGGCTTTCGCCCGCATGCCCAAGCCCGAGATGAAAGCCATCGATCTGCGTGAATCGCTGCGCGAGGCGTCGTTCCTGGTCGAAGTCAGCCGCGCCGACATTGCTTTCGAACGCGTGTTCGGCAACGAGCCGCTCAAGGGCACGTTCGATAGCCGATTGATGGCGCAGGCTTTCGGCAACGTCATCAAGAACGCGGCCGAGGCGATTGACGGGCTGGAACAAAAGGACGGTTCGCACGGCATAATCCGGATTCAAGCTGCCCGGCAGAATGGCGCCATACGAATCGACGTCATCGACAATGGCAAAGGGCTGCCGCGCGAGAATCGCCAAAGGCTGCTCGAGCCCTATATGACGACGCGCGAGAAGGGCACCGGGCTCGGTCTCGCCATCGTCAAGAAGATCGTGGAGGACCATGGCGGGCGGCTTGAATTGCACGATGCGCCTGCGGACTTCCACGGTGGACGCGGCGCGATGATCTCGATCATCCTGCCGCCAGCTGCCGCAACCGCGCCGCCACGCGGTCAAGGCGAAACGGAACACGAACGAGAAACTGAAAAGGTCAGTAATGGCGTCTGATATTCTCATCGTCGATGACGAGGAAGACATCCGTGAACTCGTCGCGGGCATATTGAGCGACGAAGGGCATGAAACCCGCACGGCATTCGATGCCGACAGCGCGCTCGCGGCAATCGCCGACCGGGCGCCGCGGCTGATTTTCCTCGACATCTGGTTGCAGGGCTCGCGCCTCGACGGGCTGGCGCTGCTCGACGAGATCAAGACGATGCATCCGAGCCTGCCGGTGGTGATGATCTCCGGCCACGGCAATATCGAGACAGCGGTGTCGGCCATCCGCCGCGGCGCCTATGATTTCATCGAGAAGCCGTTCAAGGCCGACAGGCTGATCCTGATCGCCGAGCGGGCGCTCGAAACCTCGAAATTACGGCGCGAGGTGTCCGACCTCAAGCAGCGCAGCGGCGAAACTTTCGACTTGATCGGCATGTCGTCGGCGATGAGCCAGCTGCGCCAGACCATCGAGCGCGTTGCGCCGACCAACAGCCGCGTCATGATCATCGGTCCGTCCGGCTCGGGCAAGGAGCTCGCCGCGCGCGCCATCCACACACTGTCGACGCGCAAGGGCGCGCCGTTCGTGACGCTGAGCGCGGCCAACATCACGCCCGAGCGCATGGAGATCGAGCTGTTCGGCACCGAATCGAACGGCACCGAGCGCAAGGTCGGCGCGCTTGAAGAGGCGCACCGCGGCATTCTCTACATCGACGAAGTGGCCGACATGCCGCGCGAGACGCAGAACAAGATTTTGCGCGTGCTGGTCGAACAGCAGTTCGAGCGGGTCGGCGGCACCAAGCGGGTCAAGGTCGACGTCCGCATCATCTCCTCGACCTCGCAGAACCTGGAGGCGATGATCGCCGACGGCCGTTTTCGCGAAGACCTCTATCACCGCCTGGCGGTGGTTCCGGTCATGGTGCCGGGCCTGGCCGAGCGGCGAGAGGACATTCCCTATCTCGTCGACAATTTCATGAAGCAGATCGCTCGCCAGGCCGGCATCAAGCCGCGCCGCATCGGCGACGATGCGCTTGCCGTGCTGCAGGCGCACAACTGGCCGGGCAATGTCCGCCAGCTGCGCAACAATGTCGAACGGCTGATGATCCTGGCGCGTGGCGACGATATCGATGCGCCGATCACCGCCGACCTGTTGCCGTCGGAGATCGGCGATGTCATGCCGCGCACGCCGAACCAGTCCGACCAGCACATCATGGCGCTGCCGCTGCGCGAGGCGCGCGAACAGTTCGAGAAGGACTATCTGATCGCCCAGATCAACCGTTTCGGCGGCAACATCTCGAAGACGGCGGAATTCATCGGCATGGAGCGCTCGGCGCTGCACCGGAAACTGAAGTCGCTGGGGGTCTGATCCCCATTGTTGTTGGTCGAGCGGGCCGCGCCCGTGCAATTGCCGGTTACGGCAGCGGCGGAATCGCCTAGAAATAGCGGGACTGTTCTGAGGGATCACCCATGCCGCGCATTGCCTATGTGAACGGGCGCTATGTCGCCCATGCCGACGCTGTCGTGCATATCGAGGATCGCGGCTATCAGTTCGCCGACGGCGTCTACGAGGTCTGCGAGGTGGCGCAGGGCTTTGTCGTCGACATGCCGCGCCATCTTGCCCGGCTGAACCGCTCGCTTAGCGAATTGTCGATCAACTGGCCGGTCACCAAGGGCGTGCTGCCGCTTCTCCTGCGCGAGATCGTGCGGCGCAACCACGTCGTCAACGGCCTGGTCTATGTCCAGGTTACGCGCGGTGTTGCCAGCCGCGACTTCGTTTTCCCGGCCGATACACCGTCATCGCTGGTGATTACGGCCAGAAAGGCCGACCCGGTGGCGGCCGCCAAGCGAGCCGAGGCGGGCATCAAGGTCATCACCGTGCCGGAAAACCGTTGGGACCGGGTCGACATCAAGAGCACCGGCCTGCTGCCCAACGTGCTGGCCAAGCAGAAGGCCAAGGAGGCCGGCGCCCAGGAGGCCTGGTTCGTCGACACCGATGGCAACGTCAAGGAGGGCGGCTCGTCCAACGCCTGGATCGTTACAAGGGACGGCGTTCTGGTCACCCGGCCGGCGGAGCATGGCATCCTGCGCGGCATCACCCGCACGACCATGTTCGAAGTGGCGGCAAAGCTCGGGTTGACGATCGAGGAGCGCGGTTTTTCAGTCACTGAAGCCAAGGCTGCGCGAGAAGCTTTCATCAGTTCGGCAACGACAATCGCCATGCCGGTCGTGGCAATCGACGGTGCCGCGGTCGCCAATGGGCACCCCGGTTCGATAACACTTTCATTGCGGCAAGCCTTTTTTGACGTTGCGGAAAAAAGTCCAGCCTGATAACCGCACAGACGGACTGCACATCAATATATCTCGTTCTGCTTGTCGCTACTGACGGCAAGGGGGTGTTTGCAAGCTTGACATGTGCCCGCTAATTTGGCGCATTAGCCTGCAAACCGAAGGGGATCGGCGAAAGACAAGAACAATGGCGGAACGATCGCAAAACCTTCAGGACCTGTTCCTGAATTCTGTTCGCAAGAGCAAAAATCCACTCACCATCTTTCTCATCAACGGCGTCAAGCTGACCGGCGTGGTCACTTCCTTCGACAATTTTTGTGTTCTGCTGCGCCGTGACGGCCACTCCCAGCTCGTCTACAAGCATGCCATTTCCACGATCATGCCGAGCCAGCCGGTTCAGATGTTCGATGGCGAGGAAAGCCAGGGCGCCTGATTGGCACGTGAAAAAGACGCGGACCGCGGCGTCCGCGGGAAACCAGCACATAATTCCGGGACGGAAGCCACAGGTCCGACCCGGGCGGTTGTCATTGTGCCGGTGCTTACCCGGCATCAGCGCAACGATGACGAAACGAACCGTCCACGGCTGACGCGTTCGGCGGATGCGCGCCACGACGAAGCGGTCGGCCTTGCCCGCGCCATCAACCTGGATCTGATCCACACGGCGGTGGTCACCGTCAACGATCCACGCCCGGCAACCTTGCTCGGCAGCGGCAAGGTCGCGGAATTCGCCGAGATCGTCAAAGAGGGTCACGCGGAGGTGGTCATCGTCGACCATCCGCTGACGCCGGTGCAGCAGCGCAATCTCGAAAAAGAAATGAATGCCAAGGTGCTCGACCGCACCGGATTGATCCTGGAGATTTTTGGCGAGCGCGCGCGGACCAAGGAGGGCACGCTGCAGGTCGAACTTGCCCATCTCAACTACCAGAAGGGCCGCCTGGTGCGGAGCTGGACCCACCTTGAACGCCAGCGCGGCGGAGCCGGCTTCCTCGGCGGCCCCGGCGAAACCCAGATCGAGTCGGACCGGCGGCAGCTGCAGGAAAAAATCATCAAGCTCAAGCATGAGCTGGAAACGGTGCGCCGCACCCGCGACCTGCACCGCGCCAAGCGCAAGAAGGTGCCGTTCCCGGTGGTGGCGATTGTCGGCTACACCAATGCCGGAAAGTCGACGCTGTTCAACCGGCTGACCGGGGCCGACGTGCTGGCCGAAGACATGCTGTTTGCAACGCTCGACCCGACGCTGCGCCGCGTGCGCCTGCCGCACGGCACGCCGATCATCCTGTCGGACACAGTCGGCTTCATTTCGGACCTGCCGACGCATCTGGTCGCCGCCTTCCGGGCCACGCTGGAAGAGGTCGTCGAGGCCGATCTGGTCATCCACCTGCGCGATATCTCGGATCCGGATACCGCAGCGCAAGCCGAGGACGTCGAGCGCATTCTCGCCGATCTCGGCGTCGATGCTGGCGATGCCAAGCGCGTCGTCGAAGTGTGGAACAAGGTCGACCTTCTCGACGACGGCAACCGGGAGCGCCTGCTCGCCGACGGCACTGACGCCAACAAGGCGCCGCCGATCGCCATCTCGGCCGTCACCGGCGAAGGCATCGATGCGCTGAAGGCGCTGATCGAGACCAGGATGTCGGGCGAACTGGAGGAATTGACGGTGACGATCGAACCGGCGCAGTTCGGCCTTGTCGACTGGCTCTACCGCAATGGCGACGTGGTTTCGCGGGTAGACAATGAGGATGGCAGCGCGACCATCGCGCTCAAGGCCACGCACACCGCCCGGCAAGAGATCGAAAGCCGATTGCACCGCAAAAACAGGCAATAAGCCTGATTATTTCGCGCTCTTGGCCTGCTGCCAGAGCGCTTCCATTTCGTCCAGCGTGGCTTTTTCGAGCGTGCTTCCCGACGCATCGATCGCGCGCTCGACATAGTGGAAGCGCGAGCGGAACTTTTCGTTGGTGCCGCTGAGCGCCGCTTCCGAATCGAGCTTGAGGTGACGCCCCAGATTGACGACGGCAAACAGCATGTCGCCGAATTCGCCCTTGATCTCAGCGGTTTCGCCCTTGGCCAGCGCCTCGCGCAGTTCGCCGATCTCTTCCTCGATCTTGTCGAGGATGGGGGCTGCCTCGCTCCAGTCGAAACCGACACGTGCTGCCTTTTCCTGCAGCTTCAGCGCACGAGTCAAAGCGGGCAGGGCGACGGGCACGCTGTCCAGGAAACCCTTGCCATTGTCCTCGGGGTCGAGGCCGCGGGCGAGGCGCGCACTTCGCTTTTCGGCTTTTTCCTCAGCCTTGATCTTTTCCCACATGCCCTTTGCCATGCCGGCGCTGCGCGACTTCTCGTCGCCGAAGACATGCGGATGGCGCCGGATCATCTTGGTGGTGATGGCCTCGACCACATCACCGAAGGCAAAATCGCCGGCTTCCTCAGCCATCTGCGCGTGGTAGACGACCTGCAGCAGGAGATCGCCTAATTCGTCGCGCAGATCGTCGAGATCGCCGCGCGCAATGGCGTCCGCCACCTCGTAGGCTTCCTCGATCGTATAGGGTGCGATGGTCGAGAAATCCTGCTCGATGTCCCAGGGACAGCCGGTCTTCGGCGCCCTGAGCGCCGCCATGATCTCGATCAGCCGGGAAATGTCGCGCGAAGGTTTCATGCGGCGAATGCTATCCCGCTGCCTGTCGTGCGGCCAACGCTGTCAGCTGGCGGCCTGACCTTGTCCACAGCTCAGCCGTATCAGCCGAGTACCGACACAACCGCCTTGGCGAGGTCATCCATGCCGTCCTCGGGCAGGCCGGCGACGTTGATGCGGCTGTCGCCGACCATGTAGACGCCATACTCGGCACGCAGCCGCTCGACTTGCGCCTCGGTCAGGCCAAGCCTGGAAAACATGCCGCGATGGCTGGCGATGAAGTCGAAGCGGTCGGAGTTGGACTGCCGGCGCAGCGCGTCGGCGAACTGGACGCGCAGCCTCAGCATGCGCAGCCGCATCTCCTCCAGCTCCGCCTCCCAGTCGGCGCGAAGGCCATCATCTTCCAGCACCATGCGCACGGCGGCGGCGCCATGGTCCGGCGGCATCGAATACATGGCGCGCGCCGCCGCCAGCATCTGGCTCATCGCCACATCGGCTTGCGCACCATCCTTCGCCAGGATCATCGCCGCGCCGACGCGGTCGCGGTAGACGGCAAAGTTCTTCGAGCAGCTCGAGGCAACGACCATTTCAGGCACCTTGCCCGCGAGAAGGCGCAAGCCGGCCGCATCGGCGTCCAGGCCTTCGCCAAAGCCCTGATAGGCAATGTCGACAAAGGGCAACAGCCCGCGCTCGACGACAAGATCGGTGACGCTGGCCCATTGCGCGATATCGAGATTGGCGCCGGTCGGGTTATGGCAGCAGCCATGCAGCAGCACGATATCGCCGGGCTCGGCTGCGCCAAGCGTTGCCAGCATCTCGTCGAAGCGCACCGCGCCGGAAACGGCATCGAAATAGGGATAATCGCGCACCTTGAGGCCGGCCCCGCGCATCACCGGCGGGTGGTTCGGCCATGTCGGGTCCGACAGCCAGACGGTTGCGTCGGGGCGGGTCCGCTTCAACAGCTCCGCCACCAGCCGCAGCGCGCCGGAACCGCCAGGCGCTTGCGCGGCGCGGATGCGCGTCATGTCGGCAGCGGGGCCGAAGGCCAGCTTGACCATCGCCGTGTTGAAGCCGGTGTCGCCGGCAAGGCCGAGATAGGTCTTGGTGTCCTGGTCCTGCAGCAACCGCTTCTCGGCCTCGCGCAGGGCGCGCATGACCGGCGTCCTGCCGTCGCGGTCCTTGTAGACGCCGACGCCGAGATCGATCTTGCCGGGGCGCGGATCGGCGCGATAGAGGCCGATCAAGGCGATGATCTTGTCAGCCGGGGCAGGTTGCAGGGTCTCGAACATCAATACGGCTCCAATGGCGGCGGAGTAATACGCAAAGCGGCCGCGTTTCGCCAGTGCTTCCATCTGCGCCAGTCCGCTAGCGTACTGGACCGTTACGCCAAGCTTTGTCTGTACGGCAGGGGTCGGCGGCTATGGCGACGGGTTCATTCCAATCCGCCGGATAAGCACCCGTCCAATCACGGCGAGACCGATGCCGGTCAGCAGGGAGAAACCGCCGAGCATGCCGGCCAGCCCGGCAAGGAACCAGCGTCCGGCGAAGCTGTCGACGGAGGCATTTTGCGGATTGGTTGGGTCGTAAGCGACAGGGACGCTGTCGCCATCACCCCAGAACGAGCTGTGGACGGCATTGTTGAAGCGGATGACGGTGCCGTCGGCGGTCGAGAACTCGATGCGGGGATTGTATTCGGCGGCGACAATCCTGCCTGTCGCCGAAGCGGTACGAGGGCCGTACATCTCGACGATGGCCAGCACGCCGGAAGCGATCAGTCCGACAATGCCAAAGATGATGAACACCCTGCCGACGATCGGCAACGCTGCAAAACCCGTTACACGACTACCATTGGCCATCTTTTGCTCCTGGGACAGACGGATAAGGCTAGACTTCATCCATAAAGCAAACATCTGCCGCACGGGAGATGGGTAAGTGCGCAGCGGACTTCTGATTGCATGATGCCTATTGTGGCGACGCAAAAAAGTTTTGGTGGCGATGGATTAAGATCCCCGCCTGTTTCGTAAACGGGGCATGAAACGGTCGATGCCACGCTTCGATATTGTCGGACAGCTGGGTTCGCTCAGGCGCTACGCACGCTCGCTGACGCGCGACGGCACTGACGCCGAGGATCTGGTGCACGATGCGCTGGTGCGCGCCTACGAGCGGCGCGACACATTCCGCTCGGGCGGCAATCTGCGGGCATGGTTGCTGTCGATCGTCCACAACGCTTTCATCGACAAGATGCGCTCGCGCCGGTCGGAAGCAGCGCGTGTCGAGCAGGCCGGCTATCTCACCGATGCCAGCACCCCGGCGCCTCAGGAACATTCCGTGCGACTGGCGCAGGTGCGCGAGGCCTTTTTCAGTCTGCCGGAGGAGCAGCGTTCGGCGCTGCATCTGGTCGCCATCGAGGGCCTTTCCTACCAGCAGGCCGCCGACGCCAGCGGGGTGCCGCTGGGCACGCTGATGTCGCGCATCGGCAGGGCGCGCGCAGCACTGCGCGAGATGGAAAACGCTGCACCTTCGCCGGCCAAAAGCCATCTGAGGATCGTGGGAGACCCGTCATGACCGACCTGTTGCGGGACCCGGTGACCGATACCGATCTCGATTCTTATGTCGACGACCAGCTGGATGTCGCGCGCCGCATCGAGGTCGAGGCGTTCCTCTCAGTTCGTCCGGAGGCTGCGGCGCGGGTGATGTCCGACTTGAGGACGCGCGACGAACTGCGCCTGGCGCTGGCTGCTTCCACAGGCATGGCGCGGCCGGCGACGACTGAAGTCGCGCGCCGGCTGGGCAGGGGACTGGCCAGTCGCCGCGTCTTCGCCGTGCTGCAGCGGGTGGCCGCGGTCGCCGTCTTTGTCGCTGCCGGCTGGCTGGCGAACGGCCTCTTCGGGCCGCTGCTGGTGACCAAGGTCGTGGCTTCGCCGCCGCCGCCCGCCTATGTCGAAGAAGCGATCCGGGCGCACAAGACGACGCTCATGCGCGAGGCGATGCCCTCGCAGCTGGAGGCGCCCAACTACAATGGCGACGAAATCCGCGCCGCCACCGCAATCGTCATGCCATCGCTGCCCAAGGACTGGAAGGTCCGCGACGTGCAGATCTATCCGTCGCGCTTCGGGCCGAGCGTCGAAGTGGCGCTGGAGACGAAGGATATGGGGCTGGTCTCGCTGTTTGCGATCCGGCCCGGAACCTTCGACGTGGTCAAGCCTGCCATCGCGCCCTCCGGCGACATCTCCTCTGCCTATTTCCAGATCGGCGAGGTCGCGTACGCGGTCGTCGCGCGCAGCGATGTCCACGACCTCGACCGCGCCGCCGAGACGCTTGCCAAGACACTTTACTGATCAGGACACTTTACTGAGACCACATAAGGAGAACCCGCATGAATACCCCTGACCTCGGATACCGCATGGGCACTGGCGCGCGCGCCGGCGCCGTCTATGACGAGGGCCTGCGCAGCCACATGCTGCGTGTCTATAACTATATGGGCATCGGCCTCGTCGTCACCGGCATCGTCGCCATGGTGGTCGCTTCGACGCCGGCCCTCTACGTGCCGATCTTTTCCAGCCCGCTGAAATGGGTGGTGATGCTGGCGCCGCTCGCCTTCGTGCTGCTGTTCTCGTTCAAGATGCAGACGATGTCGGCGGCGAGCGCCCAGTTGATGTTCTGGGCCTTCTGCGCGGTGATGGGCCTGTCGCTGGCTTCGGTGTTCCTGGTCTTCACCGGCACCAGCATCGCGCGCACCTTCTTCATCACCGCCACGATGTTCGGCGCCACCAGCCTCTACGGCTACACGACCAAGCGCGACCTGACCCAGTTCTCGTCCTTCCTGATCATGGGCCTGATCGGTGTGGTGATCGCCAGCGTCGTCAACATCTTCCTTGGCTCGACCGCGCTGCAGTTCTCCATTTCGGTGATCGGCATCGCGGTGTTCGTTGGCCTGACCGCCTGGGACACGCAGACGATCAAGGAACAGTATGCGGAGAATTTCGACGCGGAATCGCAGCAGAAGCTCGCCGTCTTCGGCGCGCTGTCGCTCTACCTGAACTTCGTCAACATCTTCCAGCTGCTGCTGAACTTCACCGGCGAACGCGAATAGTCGAACCGTAGCAGGGCAACAATCTCGATCTCGCAGTGGCCGGAGGAGAATCTCCGGCCACTGTCGTTTTTGCCGTCGAGACATCGCTCCTCTATCAGCGCGATGTCGCTGCGCCCTTGAGTCCATGGGGGCTTTTGCTAACCTGCCGCTCGCACGCAGCTTTCCGCGAGAACGCATGGAACAAGTGACGCTTCACGGCGACGGCATCTCGGCAACCATTGTCGGGCAGGGGGCCGAGCTCGTCTCCTTGCGCAATGCCGAGGGTCTGGAGTTTTTGTGGCAGGCCGGGCCGGAATGGCGGCGGCATTCGCCGGTGCTGTTTCCGATCGTCGGCCGGCTGAAGGGGGACCAGCTTCGCCATCGGGGCCGGGTCTATCCCCTGACGCAGCACGGATTTGCCCGCGACAAGCCATTTGTGTGGGCTGACGCGAGCCCCCGATCCTGCGCGCTGGTGTTGACCGACGATGCCGATACACGCACGCGCTATCCGTTCGCCTTTCGCCTTGCCATCACCTACACGCTCGAGCGTCGCGAACTTGGTGTGAGCTTCGAGATTGCCAACACCGGCGACGAGACGCTGCCAGCCTCCATCGGTGCACATCCGGCTTTCAATTGGCCATTGCAGCCGGGGCTCGCCAAGACAGACTACCACCTGACCTTTGCCCAGAACGAGCCGGCGCCGATCCGCCGGCTGAAGGATGGCCTGGTGGTGGCTGCACCACAGCCGACGCCCATCGAAGGCAAAACGCTGGCGCTTTCCGAACAGCTGTTCGAGGCAGACGCCGTGATCCTCGACCGGCCGGCCAGCACCAGCGTGCGCTATGCCGCCCGTAACGGTGCGGCGATCGAGATGTCGTGGCAGGGTTTTAGGGAATTGGGCATCTGGTCGAAGCCGGGCGGCGCTCCGTTCCTGTGCATCGAACCCTGGCATGGCCTCGCCAGCCCCGTCGATTTCGATGGTGAGTTCGCGGACAAGCCGGGCGTGATGCTGATCGCGCCCGGTGAAAAGCGCGTGCTGAGCTATCAGGTACGGCTCGAGCATGCGCCGCTGTGACCGATGAACCAGAGACAGGCGCGATGAAACTTGGCTTCATCGGCACGGGTGCCCTTACAGCGGCCATTGTCAGCGGGCTCAAATCCGTCGCGGATAACTCCGTCTCCGTGCTGCTGTCGCCGCGCAATGAAGAGATCGCCGCAGAGCTGGCAGCCCGTTATCCGGATGTGTGTATCGCTGATGACAATCAGGCGGTTCTCGATCAATGCGACCTAATCATGCTGGCTGTCCGGCCGCAAATTGCGCATGACGTCCTGCCGGGTTTGCGGTTTCGGCGCGAGCATCACCTCATCAGCTTGATCGCCACGCTGCCGCGCGAGGAGATTGCCGGCTTGACCGCACCCGCGCACCAGGTGACGAAAGCGCTGCCCATGCCGATGATTGGCCACCGGCTGGGGGCAACGATCATCTGCCCGCCGGATGCCACTGTCGCTGCCTTGTTCGGCAGTCTGGGGAAAGTGATCGAGGTCGAGAACCCAGCCGAATTCAATGCGCTGAGCGTGGTCACCGCGACCTATGCCAGCTACTACAGATATCTCGATACGATCAACAGCTGGCTCAAGAAGAATGGCGTCGAGGAAGGAAAGGGGCGCGATTACATCGCATCGCTTTTCAAAGCCTTGGGAAGCGCTCCTGATATGTCGCCGGATGCCGACTTCATGCATCTGGCGCAGGACTATGCGACGCGCGGCGGCATCAACGAACAGGTTCTTCGCGAACTCACGGCGCGAAACGTGTTCGAGGCGCTCACCGAGAGCCTGGACGGCGTACACCGGCGCATCGTCGGCGATACGCCTTGATGGGCGGCACCTTGAAATTCCCTGATGATCAGGAGTATGGCTCCAACGGATGTTCCGGACCGTTCGGGAGGGTCGGAGGATGCCTGGATGCTTGAAATTGGGCTTTGTGGCAGCGGCGCTGGCTGTGCTGATTGTCTTTCCGGTCGCTGCCGCCGACATCGACCGCGCCAGCCTCTACCGCGCGCAATCGGTGACCAGCGGCACTGGCGAGGAGAACCGGGCGTGGGGCCTGGCGCCGTGCCTTGAAGAGGTGCTGGTCAAGGTTTCCGGCGACCCGCGGCTGATCGGCGACCCGCGTGTTGCGGACATGAGCCGGCACGCGGCCGACTATGTCACTGGTGTCGGCTACCGCGACCTGCTCAACAACCGCCCGCCGCATGACGAGCAGGGCACCCACGACCGGCCGCATTACATCACCGCCGATTTCGACCCGGACAAGATCGATGCCTTGCTGGCGTCGCTCGGGCGCAAACCGTGGGCGGTGCCGCGGCCAAAAATCGTCGCACTGCTGGATGTAAGGCCGATGAAAGGCGACGGCTTCACGCTGGTGCGCGATGGCGGCGGCGAGCTTGCGGCGGATATGCGCGTTGCGCTGGCGGACGCGGCGCACCGGACCGGTTTGCCGCTGGAGTTGCCTCGGCCGTCCGACGTCGCGCTCGCCGACGTCGCCAACACGCTGGATGGGGACGCCCTGCTTGCCGGCACTTTGGTATGGCGCCAGGAAGCGCTGGGCTGGGTCGGCGACTGGCGGCTCAGCTTCAAGGATAAGGACTATCGCTGGCAGGTACGTGGCGTCAGTTTCGACGATGCGTTCCGCAACGCCACGCGCGGAACGCTGCAGATCCTGTCGGCGAATGGACAGCCGGAAGCCGTCACGCCCTGACTTCAAAGGAACCTTCTTGCCGGAGCACCGTAAACAAAGTGGCGGGCAAGCTTTGAGCAAGGAGGTAGAATTGCAACATCGCCGGATCGACATTGACGGAAACAGCATCTTCTATCGCGAAGACGGCCCGCCTGATGCTCCCGTCCTTCTCCTGCCGCACGGCTATCCGTGCTCGTCCTATCAATTCCGACGGTTGATGCCGGCACTTGCCGATCGCTGGCATACATTCGCGCCGGACTTTCCCGGCTTTGGCTATAGCGCCACGCCCGAAATGTTGGTTTTTGGCTATGATTTCGATGCCTATGCCGAGTTTCTGACAGCTTTCGCCGATGCGCTCGGCATGTCGCGCTATGCTCTCTGGCTGCACGATTATGGCTCGCAGATCGGACTGCGCCACGCCATCGCACATCCCGAGCGCATCGCGGCACTCATCATCCAGAACGGCGATATATACCAGGATGTTCTCGGGCCGAAATACGCTGGGATAAAAGCCTATTGGAAGGAAAAGACGCCCGAAAAGCACCGGCCGTTGGAAGAGGCGGTGAGCGAGGAGGGGTTCCGGCACGAGTTTGTCGGAGAGGTGGATTACGCTGTAGCCGAGCGCGTGCCTCCCGATCTTTGGAAACTCCACTGGCCTTTGATGGACACGCCGATCCGCCGGCGGCTCGCGGTCGGCCTGATGGAGAAGCTGGAGGCGAACCTCGGCTGGTTCCCGCGCTATCAGAGCTATCTGCGCGAGCACCAACCGCAGACGCTCATTGTCTGGGGCCCCGAGGATGGTTACATGCCGGCACAATCGGCGCATGCCTACCACCGCGATTTGCCGGAAGCAGAACTTCATCTCATCGGCGGCGCCGGCCACTGGCTGCTCGAAACCCATTTCGATGAGGCGCTTCCCCTGGTGCGCGATTTTCTGGCGCGCGTCCACAGTCAGGAAGCGAAAGGGACGGCCGGCCGGGCGTAGACCCCTCCGTTGCGGCCACCCGATCAATCTGCAACCATGGCGTCATGATGGAGAAGTCTGCCGCGCCCTGGCCTCTGCTGCAAATCGCGATCGAGCCGAAGTCGCGGGCCGATCAGGAGAAGCTGCTTGTCGCTTCGTCCAAGCTCGCGCCTGACGACCGCGACCCGTCCGCTGCCATGGCCATGGCCAGATGACGTCGCCAAGATTCTCCTCGCGGGCAGGGTTCCTTGTCGGCCTCGGCATCACGCCCGTCGCCTTTTTCCTGACGCTCTATTCGGCCGGAGCCGGGCATGGCGACTATGGGCTGGCGCGACTTCTCTATCCGGTCCCCATGCTGGCAACGCTGTTGACCAACACAACGATCACCGGCCTTTCCATCGGATTGGCTGCGCTGCAGTTTCCTGCCTATGGGGCATTTGTTGCGGGCGCCGGCGGCTCCAGATGGCTGGCCCTTGGCGTCTTCCATCTTGTTGCAATCGCAGCAGCCTTCAGCGGCCTCCTGGAAAGCTTTTCGGGATGACGCTCCTGTTCGTTATCCTGGTGCCAGCCCCGTCGAGCAGGAAGTCGAGGCCTTTGCGAAAGGCGCCATCCCTTGAGAAATGAAGACCACGCCAACTCATTTCGCCACTGCTTCGTCAACGTTCCTCCCGCCAAGCGATCAGAGCCGCCGGCCTGCATCTCAGTCAGCAGGGCGTATATTGGCACGCCCCTAATGGAAGCAGCAGCCACATATGAAAGTCGCATAAGATAGATTATGGAACTTGTGCATTAGACTGAAGCTGGAAATTGCTGCGATTTTCACGGGTTTGGCATGATCGACGCGTGTTGCCTTGAGCCGATGGCCAACGCTACGCTGTGTGACGACAGCAAAGCGTGACATCGAAGCGGCGATCGAAGTGTTCGTGCACGGCTTCAGTACCGATAAGAGCCGTTCCTTTCCCTACGAGGCCAGCCGCGTCGGACCCTTGTGGCTGATGCGCGATGCCAAGCGCAAGAATGCACGCGACTACCGTGGCGAAGAATGGATCGTCCATGACGTCGCCGCCGAGGAAGCCGATGCCATCGTGCGGCAGCATGCGCGGCCAAGCTTTGCCGTTTCGGTCGTGATCGCGAATGACGGCCCGGACGAACCGACGCGAACTGCCTACAAGGCGCTCGGCTACCGGCTGCTGCGGACGGAAGGCTTTTTCGTCCAGTCGCTGCGCCAAATTCCAGACCCGCCAGCAATCGTCTCTATCGAACGCGTGAGGACGGCTGAACGCGCTGCACAACTGGGAAAGGTCATACGCAGGCGGCCACTTCCAGACGATCAACTCGGCGACGATGCGCCGTTTCGCCAGTATGTGGCGCTCGATGGCGACGCCATCGTCGGGCGTGTGCGCAGCATAGACGCCGTCGGCGCCACATGGTGCTCGGCAATGTTTGTCGAGCCTTCGCAGCGGCGTCGAGGCATCGGCCAGGCGCTGATGGCCAAAATGCTGCATGACGACAAAGCGCATGGGTCGCGGTGCTCAATGCTGTTGGCGACGCGTGCCGGAGCGCTGCTTTATCCCCGCATGGGCTATGAGCGGATTGGAACGCTGCTGATCTTCGCGCCGAAGAACCGAACGTCCTTATAAAGATCTGCTCGTATCATGCTTTCTCATAAAGGAATTTCGATCACCATGCCGTCATAGGCCGGAGTGACGTTGGCCGGCACCTCGGCCTTCACCGTGGCATAGTCGAGCGGCACATGCATATGCGTCAGCACGGCCTGTTTCGGCGCCAGTTTTTCAATCCAGCCAAGCGCCTGACCGAGCGACAGATGACTGGGATGGGTATGGTACTGCAAGGCATCGATGACCAGCATTTCCAGGCCGCGCAGCCGCTCGGCGGTGGTATCCGGGAAGTCGCTTATATCGGGGCAGTAGGCCAGCCCGCCGATGCGGAAGCCGAGCGAAATGATGTCGCCATGGATCTGCGGCAGCGGCTCGAGGGTGAGGGCACCGCCCTCGCCTTCGATCGTCACCGCGCTTGCGTGATCGATGATGTGCGGCCTGACGATCGGCGGATAGGAACTGCCAAGCGGCGTCTCGAAGCAATAGCCGAACGCTTCGCGCAGCCTGAGCATGGTCGGCTGGTCGGCATGGACATCGATCAAATGGCGCTGCTCCAGCACGTAGCCGCGCAGATCGTCGATGCCGTGGATGTGGTCGGCGTGCGGATGCGTATAGACGACGGCGTCGATGCGCCGGACGGCCGCCATCAGCATCTGCTCACGGAAATCAGGCCCGGTGTCGATGACGACCGTGGTTCTGGCGCCGTTGGCTGCTATCCGCTCGACGAGCGCGGCTGAGCGTGTACGCCGATTTTTCGGATTGGCCGGGTCGCAATTGCCCCAATCGCCGGTGATGCGCGGCGTGCCAGGTGACGAGCCGCAGCCGAGGATGGTGAGGCGCAGCCGGTCGCTCATGCGTCAGAGCCCGGCGGGCCGCGGCATCTTGCCGAACAGCCGGAAGAAGTTCGCCGTCGTCAGCGTCGCGATCTCGGCTTCGCCAACGCCGACCGTCTCCGCCAGCACCTTGGCTGTATGCGCGACATAGGCCGGCTCGTTGCGTTTGCCGCGGAACGGCACCGGCGCCAGATACGGCGCGTCGGTCTCGACCAGCAGCCGGTCATGCGGCACATCGGCTGCGATGGCGCGTAAATCGGCGGAGTTCTTGAAGGTCAGTATGCCCGAGAAGGACACATAGCCACCAAGCGCCACGCCGACCTCTGCCAGCCGTCGCCCCGACGAAAAACAATGCAGGATGAAGGGGAAGGCGCCCTTCCCTGTTTCGTCTTCGAGGATGGCAGCCATGTCGTCATCGGCATCGCGCGAATGGATCACCAGCGGCAGCCCGGTCTCGCGCGCAGCTGCTATATGAGTGCGAAAACCCTGCGCCTGCGCATCGCGTGGCGCCTTGTAGTAAAAATAGTCGAGCCCGGCCTCGCCGATCGCCACCACCTTCGGGTGCGCGGACAGGCGCACAAGGTCCTCAGCCGTCACATCGAGCTCTTCGCCGGCATTGTGAGGATGGGTGCCGACCGAGCAATAGATTTCGTCGAAACTCTCGGCAATCTCAAGCACTTGCGCAAACCGCTTCACGCGTGTCGAGATGGTCACCATGTGACCTATACCGGCAGCCTTTGCGCGGGCGACGATGGCCGCCCGCTCCTCGGTGAAATCCGGAAAGTCGAGATGGCAATGGCTGTCGACGAGCATCAGGCGCTCGCCTCAGGGTTTTCGACATAACGCGGAAACACGCCCTCCGGCGCGGGCAGCGCCGTGCCGGGCACCAGCGCATAGTCGGCATGGACATGCGCGAAGTCACGCTTGTCCGCCGGCACCACCAGCAGATCGAGCAGCTTGCCGGCCGACCCCGGAATGTAGGGTTGGCACAGCAATGCCACGCGCCGCACCAGTTCGGCGGTCGTCCACAGCACCGTTTCCATACGCGCCGGATCGGTCTTCTTCAGCGCCCAGGGCGCCTGCGAGGCGAAGTAGCGATCCGCTTCCGCCACAACGCCGAAGATCGCCGCCAACGCGAGATGGATGCCCTGTTCCGCCATCGCCTGGCGCGCGGTACCCAGCGCTTCCACCGCCTGGTCGAGGATCGCGCTGTCGGCTTCGGTCAGCTCGCCGCGATGCGGCACCACGCCGCCGCAGTTCTTGGCGATCATCGACAGCGAGCGCTGCGCCAGATTGCCGAGACCGTTGGCGAGATCGGCATTTGTGCGGTTGACGATCGCGTCATGGCTGTAGCTGCCGTCCTGGCCGAATGGCACCTCACGCAAGAAGAAATAGCGCACCTGGTCGAGGCCGTAATGCCCGACCATGGTGAAGGGGTCTACGACATTGCCGACCGACTTCGACATTTTCTCGCCGCGGTTGAACAGGAAGCCATGCGCGAAGACGCGCTTCGGCAGTTCGATGCCGGCCGACATCAGGAAAGCCGGCCAGTAGACGGCATGGAAGCGAACGATGTCCTTGCCGATAATGTGCGTGGCCGGCCAGTAGCGCCATTGCTCTGCCTCGGTGTCGGGATAGCCGGCGGCGGTGATGTAGTTGGTCAAGGCATCGACCCAGACATACATCACATGCTTGTCGTCACCCGGCACCGGCACGCCCCAATTGAAGGTCGTGCGCGAGACCGAGATGTCCTTGAGGCCGGACCTGACGAAGCTCATCACCTCATTTCGGCGCTCGGCCGGACCGACGAAATCGGGCTGGCTTTCGTACAGCGCAAGCAATTTGTCCTGATAGGCGGAAAGCCTGAAGAAGTAGCTTTCCTCCTCATTCCATTCGACCGGCGAGCCAAGCGGCTCGCGGCGCACGCCGTCGTCGCCGAGCGTGGTTTCGCTCTCTTCGAAATAGGCTTCCTGGCGGACCGAATACCAGCCACTGTAGCGGTCGAGATAGATGTCGCCATTGGCCGCCATCGCCTTCCAGATCGCCTGGCACGACTCGTAGTGGCGTGGTTCCGTCGTGCGGATGTAATCATCATTCGAGCCGCCCAGGACCTCTGTCATCGAACGGAAGATCGCCGAGTTGCGGTCGGCAAGCGCGAGTGGCGTTATGCCTTCCTTCTCGGCCGTCTGCTGCATCTTGAGGCCGTGTTCGTCGGTGCCGGTGAGGAAGAGCACGTCCTTGCCGTCCAGGCGCTGGAAGCGGGCCAGCGCGTCGGTCGCAATGACCGTATAGGCGTGGCCGATATGCGGCTTGCCGTTCGGATAGAAAATCGGTGTTGTGATGTAGAATGTGTCGCGTGACATGAATGAACCGTCATGAATGTCCGAATTGAGTGTGAGCGGTGGATATCGCATCGAGACGGCGATTGCCATCCCGACCCGAGGCCGGATCCGGTCACATTCGCATTGCGGAATTCAGGCGGTCGATCATGGTCAAGGCGTGCTGCTTCTTGTCGAGATTGTAGGTATCGGTCTCAGATATAGCGTTCAGCGCCTCGTGCCAAGTGTCGGACAGCGTTTTCGCCCGCGCGAGATCCCCGGCCAGCGCGGCCTCGCTGGCGCCGATGGAGAGCAGATCGAGCGCGCGGCGGTTGAAGATGTCGAACTGGATCGCCTGGTCGCGGCCGGCGACGGCCTCGGCAAGGCGATAGGCGCCGGCGATGTCGCTCTTGCCCGACGTGACCAGGGCGTCGAGCGTGCCGGCAATCTCCAGCCCGCCATATTGGGTCAGAAGGATCGCATTGCGGGCGCTGCCCCCTGCCCGTTCCGCCAGTGCCGCGCGCGCGGCAGGATCGGAAGGTGGCGGCGGCTCGACGGTCTCCAGAACACTCATCAGGCTGCCGGCATCGAGCGGCGTCAGCCGCACCATCTGGCAGCGCGAACGGATGGTCGGCAAAAGGCTGCCCGGCGCATGCACGATGAGGATGAACAGCGTGCGGCTCGGCGGCTCCTCGAGGTTCTTCAGCAAGGCATTGGCGGCGTTGGTGTTCATGTCGTCGGCCGGATCGACGATCACCACCCGGTAGCTGCCGTCATGCGAGGTCAGCGACAGGAAGCGGTTGACCTTGCGGATCTCGTCGACGGTGACGACGGTCTTGAAACTCTTGGTCTTGTCGTTCAGCGGCCGGGTCAGGTGCAGCACGCCGGGATGCGCCCCGGTGGCGATCTGGCGAAACAGCGGTGAGGCCGGATCGGGAACGGCAAACACATCCGGCGCCTGGTCGAAGGCCGGATGCTTCAACAGATGGTGCGCCAGGTGAAAGGCAAGCGTCGCCTTGCCGATGCCGACCGGCCCGGCAAAGATCAACGCATGCGGCAGTTTTCCCGAGCGATAGGCGGCAGCGAGCATCGCGGCCGCCTGCTCATGGCCGACCAGGCGCAGCGTCTCGGACGGCTCCGGTACACCGTCCAGTGTGTCGTGCTGCTCGGGAGCGATGCGTTCGAAGATCATGCGGGCGCCGCCTGTCGGTTGCGCGCGGGCGCCCTCGCCTCAAGTGCGGCGAACACCACCGCGGTGATGACATCCTCCACCGCAGCGGGAGGCGCCGACGCGTCGATCACGATGCAGCGGTGCGGCTCGGCGGCTGCGATCGCCAGGAAGGCGTCACGGCGGCGCTGGTGGATGTCCAGCGTCTCCTTTTCGAAGCGGTCCGGACCGTCCTCGGCGCCACGCCGCGCGGCGGCGCGCCGCAAGCCGTCGGCGGGGTCAATGTCAAGGATCAGCGTCATGTCCGGCATCATGCCGTTGATGGCGACCTCCTCCAGAGCTTCCATGAAAGCCGGATCGAGGCCGCCGGTGACGCCCTGATAGACGCGCGACGAATCCAGGAAACGGTCGCACAGCACGATGGAGCCGCGCTCCACCGCCGGCCGGATGACCTGCTCGACATGGTCGGAGCGCGCGGCGGCAAACAGCAGCGCCTCCATCTTCGGCCCGAAAGGCTCGGCGGCGCCGGACAGGAGCACGTGCCTGACCGCCTCGGCGCCGGGTGACCCCCCGGGTTCGCGGGTGAGGAGGACATCGTATTTCTTGGCGCGCATCTTCTGGGCCAGCCGCTCGATCTGCGTCGACTTGCCGGCGCCCTCGCCGCCTTCGAAGGTGATGAAAAATCCGCTTGCCAATCGAAAGGCCTTTGTCCTGCTTTGCGCTGGTGTCTTAGTCCGCGCCCGAGAAAAGGTCCACGCCGCAGGAACTCAACGCAGCCAGCCTACGGCCAGTTCCCTGGCGGCATCAAACGCTCGTTGCGGCAGTGTGCCGACGCCGACCGATTCGGCGGCGAAAAGCGGCGTTTCCTGGCTCAGCGTATCGCCGATCCAGACGCGCAGCGCGCCGACGGGTTGCCCCTCCTCCACCGGCGCCGATACCGGCCCCTGATAGACGATCCTGGCGGTCAGCTTGTCGCGGTTGGCGATCGGCAGCAGGACGTCGATCGGCGCCTTTGCCTTCAGCGCTACGCTGGATTTGGCGCCGCCGAACACCTGGGCCTCGCCGACGACTTCGTTGCCAGCGAAAATCTCAGTCTTCTCGAAGGAGCGGACGCCCCATTCGAGCAGCTTGCGAGCTTCCTCGGCGCGCTCGCGATCATTGGCCAATCCGCTCATCGCCGCGAACACCCTGGTTCCGTCATGGCTGACCGAGCCGACAATGCCGAAACCGCCCGCCTCGCTCGACCCGACCGCCAGCCCATCGGCGCCGATGCCCATGGCCAGCAACGGGTTGCGGTTCTTTTGCGAGATCTTGTTCCAGGTGAAATCGGCCCGGCCGTAATAGAGATAGAGATCCGGATATTCGCGCCATATATGCAGGCCAAGCTGCGCCAGTTCGCGCACTGTCGTCTGCTGGCCGTCGGCCGGCAGGCCGGTGGAATTGACAAATGTCGATTTCGGCAGCCCGATCTGGCGCGCGCGATCGTTCATCTGAGCGGCGAAATTCTCTTCCGAGCCGGCCATGCCTTCGGCCAGCACCATGCAGCCGTCATTGGCGGCCTGTATGGTGACCCCCTGGATCAGGTCCTCGACCCGGACCGCCGATTTAAGCTTGGCGAACATGGTCGACGTTCCCGACGGGGCGCCGCCCTTGCGCCAGGCATTCTCCGAGACCACGAAGGTGTCGTCGAGGCTCATGCGCTTCGACTTGATGGCGTTGAAGACCATCTCCATCGTCATCAGCTTGGCCATCGAGGCCGGCGGGATCGGTTGGTCGGCATCCTTGGAAAACAGCACCGTGCCGGTTTCGGCATCGATCATGAAAGCCTGCGTCGCCTTGGTCTCGAAAAGCTGCGCGTTGGCCGGAACCAGCGCGGCAAGCAAGAAGCCAAGGCCAAAAAGCCCGGCAAAAGGGTGGAAAAGGCGAAATCGCATGAAGAGGCTCGACTGTTAGCCGGCAGAAACTTGCCGCAACGCTATCAGGCTTCTTCCCGGCGGATCAACCGCGCAATGACAAAACCGGCGTGCCTTTGTTGGTCAGTTGCGCACAGCCAGCGCGTCCGGCGCGCCATGCGACCATGCCGCGCGCAAGAGGTCGTCGACATTGCCATGGCCATCCGGATAGAGATTGACCGCGTACCAGTCATTGCCGTCGAGTTCGGTGCTCTGGATTTCGGTCCTGCCGAACGGTTCGAGAGCCGCAGCCACCCGCTTTGCCTCGGCAGCATCGTCGAAGGATCCGGCGGCGACATAGTCGGAAACGGCAGGCGATGCCTGCGGGTTGGATTTCTTCCACGATTGCAGGATGTCGGCTGGCGACATGCCCTGGTCGTCAAGCGCTGCAAAGACGTCGGCGCGCTGTACGCGCTCATCCGCATAGGAGAGCGAAGCCACGGCAAAGGGCGATTCCGGGCGCTGAGGCACGATCGGCCCGAATTCAGGCAGAGTCACATCGCTTGAGGCCGGTGCCTGCATCGACATCACTGGCTGTGTGTCGGAATTCGTCAACTGACCAGGAAACGGCACTACGGCAGGGGGTGCGCCAACAGATAGGCTCGGCGAAGGTCCGTTCATCGCCACCATGACGCCGGTCGGCAAGCCATCGGACGGGTCCGGGCGGTTGCCCGGGCGGTAGGAGGCGACCAGATATTGGTCGTCGTCGCCGTCGAGCGGTGCGCGGCCAATATATTCCACCTTGACCCTGGCCGTGCCGACCTTGGCATAGTCGAGCATTTGCGCGGCGCGTTCCGAGACATCGATGATGCGTCCCTCGTGATAGGGGCCGCGGTCGTTGACGCGCACGATGACCGAGCTTCCGGTCTCGGTGTTGGTGACACGGGCGTAGCTTGGCAGCGGCATGGTCGGATGCGCCGCCGTCAGATGGGTCATGTCGTAGACTTCGCCATTGGCTGTGAGACGACCGTGGAAGGCATCGCCATACCAGGAGGCGAGACCGACCTTGGCGTAGCGCTTGTCTTCCTTGGGGTAATACCACTTGCCGCGCACCTGATAGGGCTTGCCCAACTGGTCGCGGCCGCCGCCGCGCCGCATGTACTGAACGCGCGGGCTGGCCTTCACACCGTATTCGGTCTCGGCAAAATATTCCTTCGAGCGAGGCTTCTTGTAGACCATGGCTTTCGGCTCGGACTGCGGCGACGCGCACGCGGCCAGCAACGCAGCCGAAAGAGCGCACAACACCAAAGCAGGAGCGCGACGAAGACGCCGATGCGTCGTGGTCTGCATGTTTTCCGATGTCCCCCTACCGTCTCGACACAGGCGCCGCTTCTAGAATTTCGGCGGAGCCAGATGAGCAATGCCTGCGACGCGCCAATCCCCATCCCTTGTGCGCAGGAATTGTTTATCAGCGTATTAATCGATTGTGTCCGGAACCGGGCAGGAATGTGGCGGCCAGGTCCCGGGCTGGCCGGGCGCCTGTGAGGAGGCATCCGAGACCTCTGTCCTTTGGAGTCTGGAAGTGAACCTGTGGCATGAAGCGCGGCTGCCTGGAACCGACCGACCCGAGATACGTTCTGCGCCTCATGGATGAATTCATTGAACGTTTCGGGCAACAGACGTGGCTGCCCTTTTCCGTAATTTCAGCCAGGCTTTTGCTCGCGGCCGTCCTTGGCTCCATCGTTGGGATCGAACGCGAATGGCGTAACCGACCGGCCGGATTGAGGACACACATCCTGGTCTGTGTTGCGACGGCTCTAATTGCCATCCTCACGATCGAGATTACTCATCTTCACGTCTTCGATGGTCAGGAAATCGCCATTGATCCTATCCGCTTGATCGAAGCCACGACTGCCGGCGTGGCATTTCTGGCCGCGGGCTTGATCTTCTTCTCCAAGGGCGAGGTTCAAGGGCTTACCACTGGGGCGGGCATGTGGCTGGCAGGCGCCATAGGCCTGGCGGTTGGGCTCGGGTTCTGGCAGATCGCGGCTTTGGCTACCTTGCTCGCACTTGTCGTGCTGGGTCTTCTGCAACTTGTGCAGGTCGGCAGCAAGGATCGCAATTAGATCCCGGCTCCTTCGAAAACGGGTTCGCAGCTCCGTTCGGGTAACGAACGCCACCCCCTATTATCCATGGCAGCGCCGATGGTTGACTTGGCGATGGGCAACGCTCTAGAGAAATGAACCGCAAGCTGGTCCGGAAGGATAGGTATCATTCGATACCAACTGTCGTTCACTGGGTCGGTTGATGTTCCTAGATGATTGAAAAGTCACGTTGGAGGGATGGCCGAGCGGTTTAAGGCACCGGTCTTGAAAACCGGCGTGGGTGCAAGCCCACCGTGGGTTCGAATCCCACTCCCTCCGCCATATTCCTTTGCAACCATTAACGAGAATTGCCAAAAGATACATAAAATCAATCAGATAACGTCGATTCCTTTCACTTCCCTTACCCATTCTTCCCCATTGTACCCTAGTTATACCCGGTTGAAATCGGGGTATAAAACCGGGTATGATTTCGGTCTACCGGGTATTTTGGGGAATCGAAGGAATGCTTACCGACATCGCAATCAAGAAAGCCAAGGCGGCCGATAAGCCTTACAAGATGACGGACGGGGGCGGCCTGCACCTCTTCGTCAGTACGGCGGGCGGTAAGCTGTGGCGGTTTCGTTACGAGATCGGCGGGAAGGAAAAGCTTCTTTCTATCGGCTCATACCCCGACGTTTCGCTCTGGAATGCGCGTGCGGCGCGTGACGAGGCTAAGGCCACAATCCGCGCCGGCAAAGATCCTGGCATTACCAAAAAACTGCGCAAACTCTCACACGTCACAAGCACAGCCAACACATTCGAGGCCATCGGTCGCGAGTGGTATGAACTGCAAAAGCCGCAATGGGCGGAGCGGCACGCGCACGACGTGCTGGTTAGCCTTGAGCGTGACGTGTTCCCGACCTTTGGCAACGTTCCGATAAAGGACATAACGGCGCAAGAAGTGCTTGCCCTGCTGCGCATCATAGAGAAGCGGGACGCGAAAGAAACGGCTCGCCGTGTCCGCCAACGGATGAGCGCGATCTTTGTCTATGCCGTCGCTTCCGGTCGCAGCGAAAACGACCCGGCCGCAATCGTTAAAGGCGCAATGGCGCCGATGAAGAAGGGAAAGCAGCCGGCAATCATTGACTTGGATAAAGCCCGCGAAATGCTCGCCAAAGCGGAAGCTGAGCCGGCGCATCCTGTGACGAAGCTGGCGCTCCGCATCCTTGCGTTGACAGCCATCAGACCTGGGACGCTGGCGACCACGCCTTGGGCGGAGTGGCCCGCTGGGTTCGACCTTTGGCAAGTTCCGGCAGAGCGCATGAAGATGCGGCTGCATCACAAGGACGACGAGGCGCGCGACCATCTTGTGCCGCTATCCAAGCAGGCTGTCGAGGCGATAGAGGCATTGCGCACGATATCCGGTCGCGGTCCGCTCGCGTTCCCTAATACACGGCACGCGCACAAGCCGATGAGCGAGAATGCTATCGGCTATCTGCTCAATCGGGCCGGGTATCACCACAAGCACGTTCCGCACGGCTGGCGAGCAACGTTCTCGTCTGTGATGAACGAGCGGTTCCGGGTGGACAAGCCCGTGATCGACCTAATGTTGGCGCATGTTCCGAAAGACAAGGTGGAAGGCGCTTACAACCGCGCGCTGCATCTAGATCGGCGGCGGGAACTTGCCCAGCTATGGGCCGACCTCATTCTTGATGGCGCGCAGCCAGCCTCGGCGCTAGTGATGGGGCCGCGCAGGTAAACAAACCCCACGGAAGCGCGCAACAAAAAACCCCGCACAAGGCGGGGCTTTTCGTTCGCGATAGCGTGGAGCGTCATGCGGCCAGCAACATATTAGCGGCGATGAAACTCCTCGTCGGCCGTCAGGACCGCAGGAACGAGCCGGCTGCCGTGGACGATGGCAAATGCTGCTTCGTCATCATAGATGCGCTCCACAACGTAGAGGCCTCGACCGCATGGGCCGGCTAGGACGTGTCCGATCCATTCTCCGTCGCTCACACACTGCCGAAGGGCAAAGTGTGGCACGCTCGCCGCTTCCACGTTAACTGTCATCGCATTCATTGCCCGGCTCCTCGTTGATTCATAGTGGCGTTTTCGCTACTATGTAAACAATACAACTGGAAATCGCCACGTCAAGGCGTTTTCGCTACGGAGAAGCGATTATGTCGCCAGCACAATGCAGAATGGCCAGGGCCGCACTCCTGCTTGGGGTCAGAGAGGTGTCGAGATTGGCCGATGTGTCGACAAACACAATAACCCGGTTTGAGAAAGGCGAGGAGCTTAAGCCTCGTACAATTGCCGCCATTCGCGCGGCCCTCGAGGCGGCCGGCGTGGAGTTCATTAACGGCACGGGCGTGAAGCTGCGGACGTAGATCGGGCCAGACAACCTGTGCAACTCCACAGGTTGCTATGGAGCGCGGAGCTCTGGCAGTTTTCCAACCAAACGCCAGCAAGGAGACGTACAAATGGCCCGCACGCAACGGCTGATGAATGCCAGTGAGATCCCTGCTTTCGTCGACCGGGTGATCAAGGCCGGCTGCGATATCTGCGCTATCGGGGATGACATGTACGTCCTCGGCGAATTCGAGGAGCAGGACGCAGCAGAGGAAGAGCTCGAGCGAATCGGGGAAGAGTTCGGAGATCGTGATTTTTTGCTGCTTGAGATCGTAGCGTATCTGAAATCGATCGGCCGCCATATCGATCCCAAATCGCCCATGGATACCTGGTACGGCAACGAAGTAAATCGCAGGCCGCACTAGATGCGCCGTATTAGCTGCGGCTTGAGTTGCTTACCCGTTTTGTGGCCTTACCAAATTGGTATTTGGTAATGAGATCAATGGCTTGACTCCCTAGAAGAGCCATGTATTCCATCGCGGCATGGATGACAAAGTCTACACGCTAACAGAAGCTGCGGAACGCCTTCGGCTAACCAACCGCGGCGTTGCGAAAATAGCGCGACGGCATGGCTTGTGCATGGTGACCGGTAGGAAACTCCTGTTCACCGAACGCGATATAGAGGCCATCTTAGACACGATGCGGGCCGCGCCGGCAGAGCCGCGGCGGGGCACAAGATGGCAGAGCCATTCCGATTATCAAACGTCCAAGCATCTGATGGAACTGACCCGCAAAAAGAAACTGCGGACGTAAAAAGCGCGCCTCAGCGACTACGCCAGGACGCGCTCCGAACTCGAAGCGTCAAGTTCCGGCTTTCCAAAACCAACCTGCCCGATCCGGCAGGCCGCCTAAAAAATAGGTCGGCCTACCGGCGGCGACAAGGCTTTAAATCTCGGCCGCAGCCACAAAGAAGGCATCCACTTCCCCTTCGCTAAGTCCGAGCGCCGCAAAACCGGCCGCCATCATTGGCTCAGTTCGAACGAACGATCCGCTGTATTCATAGGCGATCTGCACCGCTCGACTCTGAGGGGCAACGAGGCATCACTTTCAATGCTTGCGATAGGAACCGCTAGGCCGCGATACGTGAACAAGCCTCCCGGCAAGTGGGACCACAGAGTCCCGTTCCTGTCACGGCTACGGAGTGTTTCTGCACCGCAACGGTGCCATCGTGGTAGATAGCCATTAAGTCATTCCCCTCTGCTTGGCTTCCCGCAGCGCTTTGACGACGTTCATGGTGAAGTCTTTTTGGTACGCTTTCAGCGCTGCCGTAACCTCATCGCCTGCGCCCTTTTGGGCGTTCGGCATGTTGATCGTTGGATTGAAGCTGACGCTTACCGCCTGGTCGCGGCCGCCGCCTACGGCCTGTATCGAGGGCACGCGCGGTATCACCTGCGAACCGCGGGGCAGGTTCAGAAGCTCTGGACCCTTTTCGCCAACGATCGCCAAGCCGCCCGGGTGGTTGTTCGTGCCGTTCGCATAGCCGGGAATGCCAAGCATCTGGGCGAATCCGCCCGGCGTCGGATTGAAAGATGACCCGCCGCCACCGGTAAACATGCCCAAGATGCTACCAAGGATACCACCACCGCCGCCGGCGTTGCTGGCCTGCATAATGGCGTCGATCAGATCGTTCTCGATCTTGTCGATGATCTTGTCGAGTGCGCTCTCAGCGATGTTGGCAAAGTCCTGCCAGTCCAACTTACCGTCGTCCAACGCGCCGCGGAGATCATCAAAGACACCCTTCAGCACATCGCGCTGCAGGGCTTGCATTCCCTGCGCCTTGCGCAGTTCCTCAGCCTGCTTTGCATAGGCATCCGAGACCGAATTAATAGCGGCAACCTGGGCAGGCGAAAGCTGCACGTTCTGCCAGTCGGCATCGCCCTTTTTGCGAGCCTCCTCGCGAACCTGCTTGAGCGCGGTTTGCTCGAGATCGAGTGCAACCCTGCGTTTGGTCTGCGCCTCGAATGACAGACCGAGCGTTGCGATTTCTTCGTTCAGCGCCGCAGTGTGATCTCGGACCGTCTGGAGATCCTCCGCAAATCGATCGTTGGCGGTTTTAGGCGTAAACTTGGATCCGGAGCTTTTCGCGCCGCCGCCTCCGCTAGGCGGAATGATCGTGGCCTTGCGGCTGGCATCGCCGTAACGGGCCTTCAGTTGTGCAACCAATGCGTCATCCGCCTTGGTAACCTCGCCGCCGAATGCCTGCGCAATGCGAACGTCTACCGCTCCGGGCTTGTCACCTTTGCCCAAACCCGTAAGCACGTCTCCGGGCTTACCAACGAGCGACCCGACAAGAGCGCCGCCAAGCGCTGCGTTTTTCCGCTGTTCGTGTTCCAAAAATATTTTATTGAGGCCATCCATGCCCTCGATGGCGGTGAGGATTGCCGACTGCGAACTGACCGCGAAGCGGTGCCATGCGGCGTCCCAACGGTCGCCCATCTCCTCGGCCCGCCGCAGCAATTGCTCATCTATGGCACCGCCAGCCTCGTCGGCGGCCTTTTTCATGTTGACGATGCCCTGCGCGCCATCGTTGAGACCGACCAGCATGGCAGCGCCACCCTTGCCGAAAGCCTCGGTGACCAAGAGCATTTTTTCTTGCTCGGACGCCGCGTTCTTGATCAAGTCCGCATAGTCAGCGAGCAATTGCTCGGACGTTTTGATATGGCCGTTCTGGTCGCGGATCGCGATTCCGTTGGCCTTCAGGATTTCAGCCAGGTGGCCGCCGCTTGTCGCGGCTTCGCCGATATTCTTCGAGAATTTATCCATTGCGGATTCAAATTCAGAGGCCTCGACGCCGGCCTGCGAGAAGCCGAATGTAAGCTGCTGTAGCGCCGTAGTCGTCAATCCGACGCGGTCGGCGGTGTCCACCAGGTGCGACGCGTTGTCGATCGCCTTCAGCGCCTGTTCCACCAGCGCAATAGGCCCCAGTGCAGCGATAGCACCCGCGCCAATTCCCTTGAAAAAATCGAGATAGTTACCCTTGATCCCGCTACCGATGCCGGCAAACGAAGCGTTTAGTCGCTCCGTCAGTTTCTTGCCGCGGTTTTCGATGTCGTTAAACCGGTCGTTTACGACCTTTTTCGCTTTCTCCATCGCCTTCTCAAGCTTGTCCACCCGGGCGATGACGTCGACGGCGAGCGTCTTTGATTGGTCGTTGGCCACGCGGCCTCCTTTTAGAAAAAGAAGGCGTCCTCGGACGCCGTTTCGTACATGCTGAGACTGCTGGCGCCGGCTACGGCACGGCCGATCGCGGTGATTGCCGCTACCGCCGGGTCAATCTTGTCGACCGACTTTTCTTTGAGCGGTCGCCTATTGCCGGAGGCGTCGGTGTACAGGACCACATTCGCCACAGCCCATCGCAGAAGCGGGTTGCCGCCGTGGATAAGCTTGCGCTCGAACATCAGAGTTTCGAAGTCGATTACCGGCTTGGCGAATGTAGCTATGTTTTGCGGGAACTCGGCAACGGGAAGGCCAGCACCCTCTAACGAAGCCATAACGTCCTGCGCATGCCAGCGGTCGAACGCCACTTCCTGAATCTGGAAGCGGCCAGCCAGGTCGAGAATGTATTCCTCAATCTGCTTGATGTTGATCGTGTCGCCTTCGCAGGCGGTCAGATAACCCTGGTCGCGCCATAGCCCGTACGGCGCGCCTGTCTCGTCGGCACGCCGCCTGATGTCTCGTTCAGGCGTGAAGGACTGAACGTGGAGTGCTATGCGGCCATCGTCCAGCGGTATTGCAATCGCGCAGGCGCTCAGATCGATACGCTTGCTGAGATCGACCCCAATCCACGCCTGTCGGCCTTCCAGAGCCGATAGATCAAGCTTTGAACCGTTCTCGTCCCAGATGGCCATATCCCATGCAGGCTCTGCTGCGCCGTCCTGCCAAATGTTGAGGTGCAGTTGCTGGAACATGGCGCGATCGGCTGGCCGGTGTTCGGCTTCCCGCACCATCTGGCGCATGCCGTCGATATCGGGATATGGCGGCACGCATGACAGACCCGGGTTTACCCGGTGCCAGACCGCTTCGTCGCGCCAGTCTTCGTCCTTGTCCGCCTCGAACAGGATCGGCAAAAACGCTTCGTCTACGATCGCGCCAGACGCAACTTGCCGCGCATAGCTGTACATGTCGTAGGCGACATTTTCGCGCCCGATGCCGGCCGTCGTGGTGACCACAAGCAGCGAACCGGGCGTCTTAACCAGGCCGGTCTTGATGGCGTCCCAAAGGTCGCGCTTCTTCCATGCATGGAGCTCATCGACCAGGGCGAACACGGGAGTCCTGCCGTGCGCCGTGGCAGCGTCAGCCGACATAGCTCGATAGAAGGCGCCGCTCTTGCGGTGCGTAATGCGGTTCTTGGTATCCTGAATCTGAAAGGCTTCTTCAATTCGCGGATGCGCCTTGATGATGCCGGTCATCTCCTCTAGCGCGATACGCGCCTGGTCGCGGTCGACAGCCGACGATACGACTTGGCTACGCGGGATTCGCTCCGGCCCGAGGTGCAGCATGCCGAGCGCCGCGCCGAGCGTGGTTTTGCGGTTGCCGCGCGGGATTAGCGCAAAGACTGTTTTGATGCGGCGCGAGCCGTCCGGCTTGGTGTCACCGTAGACGCGTCGAATGATGCGCTCTTGCCAGCGGTCCAACTGGAAAGCATTTTTCGGAAGATTTGACTTGGGGTGTCGGAGCGCTCGGATGAAGCGGACGGCCGCTTCGCCTTTACCGTGCGGATCCGGGATGTCGCTGTCATCAAAAATCCAGTCGTTAGATTGAACTGAGGTCGTCAGTGTCGTCATTGCCGCGGGCGCCTCCCTTATTCTTTGCCCGGGCGGCCGGCGTCAGGCCAAGCGCATCTGCCAAGCGGCGCGCGGATTCCATGGCGTCTTTCAAGATTGTTCCTGCCGGGTGGCGCTTGGGACCGGACTGCGACATGAAGGTCAGGCCCTCACGCTGCACGATCTCCTCGGATTCCCGGATCCTGGCGACGGCAACGCAATAGGCTTCGACCGTCTGCAACTCATGGGCGCCGATCTTTCGGGCTTCCACGAGGACCGGGAGAACGCGCTTCCATTCGGCCTTGCCGTGCTTTGGAAGCCACGGCGGGGGCGAAGGAGTCTTAGACAATGCGCCGTCGAGCGCGGTAACTGTTGCCGTGCGGCTCATGCACCTATCCTCTTGGTCCTGATCTCGAGGCCGCGGCGCCTGCCGATCTCTTTTGTTTCGACAATGTTATGGTGCGCGCCTTCATAGGTGACGCGATCGGCGACGGTCACGCTGTCCAGCCAACGCGTTCTAAAGACGATTGCCGTCTCGCCGCTGGCGCCGTAGGCTCGCTGGAATTCTTCCGTGCTCGCGGTCACAAGCTGTGCGCGCATCGTCGCTCGTGGCATCCACGCATCAACCGTATTGCCGTATTCATCGATCGCGGTTGTCACGCCTTCGATGGTGATTTCCCTATCGAGCTTGCCGGCGCGCATCAGACGACTCCTGCTAATGTGTCTTCGGCCAGCAGCCGAATGGTAACGACGCCATGGCTGTGCACGCCGTCTGGATCACGGAGATAGATCGAATCCTGAAAAGTCGCGGCCAGGGCGAAGCCGTCGACCACATCATCCGCTTCCCGCACCGCTCGGCGGATCTCGCCCACGATGTTTTTGCACGCGGCGAAGCCGTTCTCGGCGGTCCATACATGCAGCGTCGCATAGACGTCGCCAGCTTGGATGCAGCCGGCGTCATCGGCCACGAATTGGCCCTCGCCGAGGCTGATGCATGGAAAGATTTCCGGCCGGCTGTTGCGGTCGAAGATATTATCGGCCGGCACGAGCGCGGTTAGCGCGGCCCTGCCGATGAAAAGTGCGCGCAGAAACTTCTGCGCAGCGAGGCTTGCCTCACTCATTTGAACGCCTCCTTAACGGCCTTGCTAATGGCGCGATCGACGCGGCTGCGGACACGCTTTTTCAGCGTGTTCACGGACGGCCAAAACCATGGCTGACTGTTCGCAGAGCGGTTGGTGTCGCCGTGGTGGATCACGCCGTACTCTTGGTACTGCGCATTGGGATCGTCGCTGCCTACGCGCACCGCCAGTTCGTTGAGCTCGGTCTTTTTGATCGACCGCTTAAGCTCGCCAGTGTCGTCGGGCGCCAGGTATTGCATGCGCGCTAGAAGCTCGTCGGCACCCTTGTTAATGGCTGCAGGAATGGCCTTGCGCGCCTCTCTCGGGATGGCGTCGAACGCCTTTAGCAGGCTCGCCAGGTCATCATTTGCCATCTTAGAAGCTGTAACTCCGGCGTTCTTTGACGATGTCCCACACGCCGAACGGGATTTCTTGAGCCGACACGCCGACCACTGCGGCTTCCCGGTTCTCAAACCAGTGCGCGGCTAGCATCTTCACGGCGCCAACAAGGTCATCTGGAACTACCAGCGGGCTTGCATATTCTTCCGAGATAACAAAGCCTAGCAGTTGCTCTAGATGTGATTGGGCGGCATCAATAAGAGAAGAAATCAGGCCGTCATCACTATCGAGCGTGACGCCAAGAAATTGCTTCTGCTCGTCCAAGGTGACGATGGCCATGGGCTTTTTTTCCTATCTGAAAAACTACGGCTGGTTTATTGCGAGTTTTGGGGCGCGGGTGGTAGGGCAGGAATGGCCCAAAGTCGCCGACCCGGCCCGGGTCAGGTTGGCCGCCACAGCAGCACCAGGTCTCTCGGGTCGAACACCTCAAAGCTTAAGCAACGGAACGTCGAAGCCCATCGAGCCTCAACCTTGCCTTCGTTGTAGTCGCCGGGTTCGTACACGTGCGAGATAGTCATGGCTGGTCCGCCGAGGCGAGGCGCAACCCTGTCGTCCAATTGAAGCTGTGTCATCGACCAAACCCACCTTCACTCTTGATGTTCTTGCGGCTATTGCAGCCACGGTTGTACGGTTGCCAGTTGGTGCGATCCCAGAACAAGGTCATGTCACCCTTCGGCGCCTTGATATGGTCGACCATGTTTGCTGGCCTGCCACATCCACAGGCGCACAGCGGCTCACCAAGGGCCGCTAGGAAGGCTTTGCTTTCGCGCGTCCACTCGGCGGTGTAGCCACGCTCGGAGGCGCTGCCGCGTGCCTTATCGTTGCGCTGTTGGCGAGCCTTGGTGTTACGCACCTGGCAATCGCACTTCGTGCCCTTTGGCACCGAGAAGCCACATGGGCATATGACGTTCATGCGCTCTCCTGAAATGAAAGCAGACGGCAGCGCAAAGCATGCCGTCTGCTAAGACCCTTGACCGCTCGGAGATAAAGGAGGGTGAGCGGCTGGTATCTGGACCTTCACAGATTGTGCGGTTTTTGAACTGTGGCGCGCCGCATCCGTGATATCGTTATTGAGCAGACCCGTAAGCCACGGCTAGCATGGCGGTACCCTCAGAATGCCCCGCGCCGGGATTGGTTAAGCAACCGGACGGCTAGCCGCGCGGCCCTTGAGGACCGTGGCACTAGCAGCGATCGACGTGCCGCTATTGAGCGTGAGCACGGTTCTGACATAGCGACGGTTGCCGATATAACCGACCTTCACAACGCTGGCCGCGACAAGCGCAGCCGGGAAGGCCCCAACCAGGTCGGCGGCTGCAACGTCCGTGAAGTTGGTGCCGTCGTCGGATTCTTGCAGCTTGGGCGTGAAATTGCCGGAGCCGGCGATAGCGCCAGTGTTGATGATGACAGCCGCGCCGTTGAAGCCCAGAAGGTCAATTGCGGCCGAGGTATTCGTTGCGGTAAGAACGGCCGGAGCAACGGCCTGTACCGCGCCGATGCTGTTTGCGAGATCGCGCATTAGTAATTCCTAATTGTGAGAATGGAAGGAGAACGGGCGGCCACTAAGGACCGCCCTGAAATGGTTAGGCCGAGACCTTCAGCTTACGGAAAGCTTCGGCCTGCGTGTTCGCAGCACCAACGCGACGGCGCGCGTGGAAGCGAACCTTGCCGCTCGTTGCCTGGCTGTAAGGATCCCGCAGGATCGACATCGCAACGCGGTCGTAGATGCGGTAGCGCGTGAAGTCGCCAAAGATGATCGGGAAGGTTCCGGCTGCGACGTCAGGCATATCCGGCGCCTCGACCAGCGGTCGGCCCAGCAGCGTCGACGGCTCGCCGGCCTGTACGCCCTGCTGCCAAATATACTGCTTGGTCGTGTCCTTCAGCTTCCGCAGATAGGCGATCGTGGTGCCGTTGGCCATCCACACGCCGTTGGCGCGGTAGGCAGGCTTGAGCGCATACATCAGGTTAATCAGGCCATCCGCCGTGCCGTCAGCGTCTGCGATCGTCGCGGCCGAGCCGGAGACCGTAAACGGAATTCCGGCATCGGTCATGAACCCGGTCGGCTTCTTGAAGCCATCGCCGTTCACAAAGGCTACAGCCTCGAGCCGACCGAACTCCTCGGCCAGATCCATGGCGACCTCCGTTTCGACGTTGACCGCGGCGTCCTCAAGCAACTGCAACGACACGTCGACATAGCATGCCGCTTCATTGACCGGAATTTCGATCTGGCCGTACGCGCTTTCGGTAGACTGGCGAGTTTCAGTCTCACCAACCCAAGAGGCGGTCGGCGTGCCCGTGCGCTTCGGCAGGATCACCGAAGCCGACGCGGTAGCGCCAACGCGAGCCGCCTGGCGAACCGGGCTAAACTGCACGATGTTCTTGATCACTTCGGCCTGAAATTCAGCCGGTGCGAGATAGCCGCCGCGCGTGTCATCCGAGATCACAAGAGACTTCGTTTCCTCACCGGGCATGCGCTCCGGGCCGTACTTCAAGAACGACTTGAACGCCTTGCGCTCGATCGACGGCTCATTGTCGTTGGCGCCCTTGATAATGGCCGGACGGTTGAGCCGGGTTTCCATGCCGTCAAGGCGAGCCTTCAGAGCAGCAACGGCTTCAGCGGCCTTGGTCTCGGCAGCCGTAATCTTGGTCTCAGCCGCGGCCAGTTTGGTCTCGAGCTCGGCGGTCGGATTGGTGTTTTCAGTGGTCAAGGGAAAATCCTTTTGTGAGGTAATGCGGGCGTTCGGATTGGCCGGAACCGCCACAATGCTAATTTCCAGAAGTTCAAGGCTCTGGATGGTTCGGCCACCGCCCCGTCGAGGTGCGGCCTTCCGAGTTAGAAATCCGATGCTCAGACCGCGAACCGCATTCGCCTGGATCATGCTTCGGACTTCACGGGCACGCTCAACGGTATCGATGAGCAGTTTGCCCTTCACATGAAGGCCGTCCGCCTCCACCGTGATGCCGTCAAATACGCCGACCACCTGTGACTGGTCATGCGCGAAGAGAGCGGGAATTGACTTTCCAGTCAGGCCAACGAAGGCCGTTGGTTCGATCATATCGCCGACACGATCAGGACTGGAAAAGTCCCATGCGATGCCCTCGATTGCCCCGGTAGGATCGGCGGTGAATTTCGTCTCTAGGACAAGCTTTTCCATATCCATCAGGCGTCCCCTCCCGTCACCACGACAGCGGCTTCGATGGCGGTAGGCGCTGGATCTTCTTCCGACTTGCGGCCGACGATCGCGGCGGACATGACAGCGAGCGCTAGCGCGGCGTGCTCCCCAAGCGGCGAGCGCTCGAAATACCTGGTCATTAGCTTATGAGCTTCAGCCGGCGTCGTACCGCCACCGATCAAGCCAAGGCGCAACACCTCTCGGATGTCTTGGACGCGCCACTGTCCAGAATAGATCCGTCGGAAGGTGACCAGCGGGCCTTCGCCCAGTTTTTCGTTCAACTCCATCAGTTGATCGAATCCATTCGAGTGGAGGTCGAACCGCTTCACGCCGTCGCCGAAGAATTCATCGATGTGGGTCAGATCGCTCATGCAGCGGCGGCCTTTGCAGGTTTGTTGTCGTTGGCCGGCTTTGCGCCGGTCACGTTGGGATTGGCGAACTCATTGCCTTCCGGATAAGGCGGCATGCCTTCCCAATCTCGAGCTTCGTTCGGATTGATGATGCGGCTGGTGATGAGTGAAGAGTACGCAGTGGCGCGCTCGCCGATGTCAGCGCGGGTCAGATCGTCGCGTTCGAACCAGATGCGGAAAGTGCGGCGATCGCCGGGAGCGATAAGCGCTCTGGTCAAAGCCGCCTCAAGTGAACGCAGCCATGGCTCTAGCGAGAACACCAAGAATTCGCGCGTCGCCTGCGACATGTTTGACCATGTCTGGCGCGACATCTCGTACAGCATTCCGGGCGGCACGCGGAATGCGCGTGCGATCTCTTGAACCTGAAAGGTCCGCAACTCCTGAAACTGGCTGTCGACCGACGAGAAGGTGAGCGGCTTCCACTCGGCGCCGTCCCACGTAATCGCAGTACCGGAGCCGTTTCCGGATCCGCCAAAGGCAGCCTGCCATCCGGCTTTGATTTTGCCGAGGGCGGTATCGCCTAGCTTCACGCCGGCCGGGAACTGCAGAACGCCGGCAGGCCGTGCGCCGTTCGTGAACAGCTTGGCGGCGTGCTGTTCCATCTTGTGGGCAACGCCAATAGCTTCGTTCGCCATATTCAGCGGCGATTTGGCGAACGGGCCAGTCAAGTGGATGATGTCGGCGGCAAGAACTACTTTGCCCGACAGTCGGTAAGTCGGCTCGCCTGTGTCGGCGTATTCGACGGAAATTACATGGTCGCGATAATGGATGATCTCGACGGGCTTACCGTTGACGCGATTGACCCATGCAAGCCCGCCAGCGTCACGAGTGAGCGCTTCAGCCACCAGGTCTCGAATGACTTCAAAGCCGCTTGCCCATGGACACGCGTCGCCGCGCAGAAGCCACCATGCGGGGTGTTCTTCGTCGTCAACCCACGCATCGCCGTCCTTACGCTGGACACGCACGTCAAGCGTGGCTGCGGCCTCAGATAGGACGCGCACCGCAGCGGACACCGCAGGCACGGTCAGCGCCACGCTTGACGAGGCGGCAGCCGTGCCGGTCACTGTGGCGCCAAGGATGGCAAGCAACTCTTCGTCAGGTGCAGCCAGGGACTTGGTTTCGACGGGCGGCTGGCTAGGTTTAAACGGCCACATATTCGGCTTCCTTCAAAATGGTTTCGCAGATCAGGCCGATCGGCACGACGATGATGGATCGATCGAAAGCGCTTGGCGCCACGTAAGTGATGAACGGCAAGCCGCATCCGCGCCGGATGACGGCCGGCGCAATCAACAGTGCGTCAGGGTCTGGCGGGATCTGCAAATTGTCGAAGGCGGCGCCCAGTGCAGTCAGCCAGGTTCGGCCGGCGCGCTCGAGCTCGAAGGCCACCCGCAAGATGCAAATGTCTTGCAGGGAGAACATCCGTCGGCTGCCGCGCTTTTCGCAAAACAGCGCCGACGCCTTCTTTGCGCGGTGGATGAGAAGATCGATTGATTTAACGTTTTGGCCGCATAGCGCTGCGGCCTCGGCGCGCGTAAATGCGCGTAGGCTCCATGCGTCCATAGTTGCACTCGCAAGTTTTTAGGATGGGCAAAAATAAACCGCCCCTGAGGCGGCGCGTGGAGATCACCGAAAGCGGGGTCTCATATTGATAGGGTTGCGAACTGGTCGCTTTCCCTACCTATAAAGGGTTATGAAATCTCGGAAAGGGAACTGACCCCTTCACATATATACGCTAGAGCTAGCCACGAAAGTCAGATGACCCTCTCATATACATACCCTAGAGCTAGTCACGAAATGGACTACGTCCCTCAACTTTTTTCAAAGCTGCGCGTGTCACCCTCTCATATACATACGCTACAACTCGCCACGATCTTACCGTAAGCGGCAATCTTTTTATGGGGAACGCGGGAAGCGGCATAGAGGAATGGTGTGGAGTCGACAAATGACCCCACACCTTTATAGGGTTGCGAGATCTCCCGTATTAAACATCAACCTGAAGAAATTCGCCGAAACTCAATCTTGTCGTTTGGGTGCAATCGATACATGATCCTGGCGCCGATAGCCTCGGTCCCGCCACATGACCGGCTCCGCTGCTGTTGCGGAAAGAGTGCCGGTAGCGCCAACAGGCGTTACCTTTCACCGTACTCTCCACGAAAAGGCAGAAAGCGCAATTTTCACGCTATTTTTTTCAGATTATTTAGCAGATTGTCGTTGGCCTCCATAAGGAGCCTCTTCCCGCGGTACTCAGCGCCGTCTACTCTTCCACTGGCCCAAAAATTCGACATATTGGGCCACGAGGCAGCCGAAAGCCGTCTCGTGGCAGGTATTTTCTTAGTCACGCCGCTTCACCCAAACCCGTGTTCCTATCGCGCCATGCATCGCGCCAAAGGTCAGCATTCGCGTGCGTCGCGCCTGATCCATGCGGCTCGAAGACATCCCCGTCCGGACACTCAATCCCCTGATATGTTGGCTCCGGTGCCTCTACCGCCACGATAGGCATGGCCCCCAATCCATCACCGTCAATCATCCACGCCACTATCGGACGGCGCCGGATTTTATCCCCGGCAAGCCTCAGATCGTAGTAGCCAGCCGCGGCCGGGATAATGTTTGTGCTTGTCATGCTGCTTCCTTCATGTGGTTGCCTGCGAGGCGCTTTAGTTCCGCGACAATCAGATCGCGATCTGGGCCTTTTGGCCGCCAGAACTTCCGATGGCCTTCCAGCCGGTCAAGGGTGTTCGCCAGATCAAAAAGGTTTTGCATCTCCATCGCATTGTCGTTCGCGTGATCCGGCAGAATGCCGCCGGCAGGTGTCATGAGGAATGGAATGCCGTGCATGTCCGCCGTGTCTACAACGTCACCCGCGGTGACGCGGCTGAGTTCGGTTAGCTTTCTCTGACCCTCATCCTGCCGGTCTACGGTGTTGCTCTCCAAAACGATATCGAGCTCACCGTATGGCTCGCCGTCTATGGCGTTGCTGATAGAGAAATGCGCCACCGTCTCGCCATTGGCCGTCTTCTTGACGTCGGACTCGCTCACCATCACCATGCGGCTGCACGTTGCGGCGCCAGGCGCTGGCCGAAAGGCCCAAGCGCCCTGGTCGCAAGCAACCTTTCTTTCCTCTTTAGAGGAAGAAAGGGTTTGGTCCCCCACCCGGGGGACTCTACGGGGCTTAGAGTCCCCCGGGACGTCACCCCCACTAGGTGACATTTTGGGGGACTCTAGAGGTGACGCCTTGGGGGACTCTGATGATAAGTCCCGGCAATCAAAAATCGGTTTGCCGTCGTTTTTCAAACGGACGTAGCCGCTGCCACGGAACCACCAGTTGACAGACCATTTCGTCGACGCGCGGCCAGCGCCTGGCTTGACGATTGAAACTCGCTTGCTCGCGACAATGATGTGCGCGTACCGGGCAACCACCTTCTTCGTGGTGCCCACCGCAGCCGCGAGAAAAGTTAGCGAGCATTCTGACTGGCCGGTTCGGTTGTTGTAGTTCTTCGCGATGGTTCCGATAAGGCCTTTTTGGACACCGGACAGCGTCGGGTCGGCTTCGAGATCTTCTGCGAACGCGAGCTTCTGCCAAGCGAACGGGCCGCCATGCTTCCCGCCCTTACGAGTGCGGGAATTCATTGCGCAAACCCTTCGACCAATCGGCAGCCCAGCCCCGCCAGGCACGATCGTGCGCCTCGCCGCGCTCAAGCGCGGGCTCATAGATGTTGCCGCCGAATGCGCCCTGTTGGATTACGCGAATGAAGCCGGATGCGACCAGCCGCGCAACGCAACGAATTGCATTGCGCTTAGTGCACGCCGCCCGGCGAGCTAGTTCGCTGTACGTGAACTGCGATCTGCCGTTTTTAAGGTGCTCGCTGGCTATAGCGGCGGCAATCGCCATCTGGGCGCTAGATGGTTTCCCGATCAGTGTCGAGGCAAAGAGAAAGTTAAGGTACGGACGGACGCTCTCGGCGTCCGGAACGGCCGAGGCCGTTGCGGATGGCTGCTGGTGCAACTTCATTCCCCTAGGGGTTAGATTGTCGGTAGGGTTGGCGCCCGGTTGGATCCTGGCGTCTTTTATGGTGGGTGAACGCGCCCGCGGCACTGCGGCAATGGGTTACGACCGGACGATGGCCGCGGCGCGGCAAGCGCTAGGCGGGGTAGGCTAGCTCGATGTTAGCTTTGACAAAGTTGCCATCGGCGTCACACTCCCATTCAACGCGCTCCACTAGAAGCGAGCTTGTGCCTCCCCTGAAATGGAAACTGACAAAATCACCCGTACCCGGCACAGACGGCCAGTCGACGCTAAGCCCCGTCGGATGTTCTTCCGAGATGATCGTGAGCTTCATGCTGCGGCTCTCTTCGTAATGGCCGCCGCCTCTCGATCGGCAAGCGTCGCTAGGATTGATGAGCGGCGAGCAGAGACGGTTCCACCTAACTTGAATGTCGGCAAGTCGCCAGCGTAGATCAGTTTGTAAGCCTGGCGGCGGGTGATCCCAAGCGCCGATGCGATTGCGGCCGCCCCCATGAGTAGGTCTCCTGGTTGATTGTCGTTCGAATGGTCCATAGTTTCTCCCTTGCCGAGCGCCAGGAAATGGCGCGAAATGCGCACACAAAAGCGTGCTCCAAAGCGAAATGAAGGTTTGGGCCGCCGTTAGTTTTGGCGGGGTAGTCCCGCTGCAAGCGCGGTTACCCAATAGATAGGCCTAGGCTCGTTTTTTTCCCGGCGTTGCCAAGAATTTTTTCCGTACTAGCGGAGATGGCTTTGGCCTCGGTGGATGAAAAACCCAAGGGACATCATTGGCCGGGTATTTGCCGGGGTGGTTTTTTATTTTTATCCACAAAATAGCACTGCAAATTCAATGCGATAGTTCCGTTAAATCGACGGTCACTCCCTCCGCCAGATATTTGGCTATCGTGCTGAATTGCCTCTGTATTTTCAAAGAGAACCAAATCTTTCCTAATTTCCGAAAACGAAGAAGCCCGCCACCGTGAGGCAGCGGGCCAGCGTGGGCGCAAACGTTGCGTCAGCCTAAGGATCAACGTTCGTCCTGGCTATAGAGCCGTTTGGTCGCGCGGTCGCTTTCCATGCGTTCTGCAGGACCACGGTGGCGTCGGGTCATAAGAACGTATGCAATCAGCAGGGCCAGCAACAGTGGCCCACCAGCAACGACGATCAACCACATGACACTTTCAAACATGAAACATCTCCTTCACGTCACAACCGTCAAGGAGAAGAACCGTTCCGTTCAAAGTTACAGCAACACCAGCACCTCCTGCGACTGAGGGCCGTTTTCCCATGTGACCGTTTCGGAAATCCGGGCTCCGCTGCAACAAAAGGCTGCGGCTGCACGTTGCGGTTGATCATTCAACCAGGAGCAAAGCAAATGGCCGACGACAAAACGAAGACGGACTTCCGCGATCGGGACCGCGTCTCTGCCGATGAGGATTATGAAGTCGAGTATTTCGCCACCAAGGCCGGCATCACCCCGCAGCAGGTCAAGGAATTGCTCGCGAAGCACGGCAACCGACGCGAGACGCTGGAGCGGGAAGCGAAGGCTCTGGGGAGCGGTAGGTAGGCCGGCATGCCAGAGTACCAGGTGGAAGAGTGGCATGGAGAGGAGTGTGTCTCAACTCAGGCCACGAGCGCCGATGATCCGTTATCTGCGGTAGAGAAGGTCACGGGCCAAAGGGTGTCGCCTAGAGCGCTTCAGGAGCATTGGTTTCGTGTGGTCGATGAAGATGCGCGAAGCACGCATGAATTCAGCCTTGAGGACGGCGGCCCGGCTGGAGATTTCGCAAAATAGCCATGACCAGAATCTCGGACCTGCATTGGGACCAACGCTGCAGATAGGCGAGAAAGGTGCAGCCGCCGGGCGGACCCGACGGCTTATCGTCGATTGGATCGCTGCCGCCGCATGGGGCCTTAAGGCGCGGCCGGCGCCAGCTTGGCGGCTACTTGGTCGATCTTGTCGGCAAGTACGCTATTGGCCCAATCTGTCACCTCAGGGTCAACGGGCTTGTTGGCCATTTGGGCAAGGGCTGCATCGATCGATGGGACGTTGGCAGCGGCAGCTGTGGCGGCGGTCTGAGCAGCGGCCGCATCCTGGGTGGCGTCATCGAGCGCTGCCTGTGCTGCATCGAGGTCGGCCTGCGTCGGGACATCTTCGGGCGGGGTATTCGGGTCAGCCGCTTTCGCATTCAGCGCGTCGAGCGCCGCTTTGGCGTCGGCAACCGCCTGATTAGCGGCATCGAGCGCCGATTGAGCGTTCTTGGCTATTGCCGACTGTGTCACAAAAGCCTGCACGCCAGCGAAGTTCTTGCTCTTGGAGTGCATAAAGGCGTTGGCGTTGCGCTGCAGTGAGTTCAATCGGCCCAGCTTGGCATGGATATTCTTTTCCTTGGACACTGAACCGGTAGCGGCCTTGGCGACCTGGCCCTTGGCGGATGCCGACTTGCCGAGCGAACCGCCGCCTCCGCCATTGCCGCCAGCATTACCGTTTCCTCCGCTATTGCCATTGCCATTGCCGTTACCGTTACCGTTACCATTGCCATGGCCGTTACCATGGCCGTTGCCACCAGCAGCAGCCAGGGCCGGCGACACCAGAAGCGAGAACACCGCAAATGCAGCAAAAAGGGTCTTTCGGGATGTCATAACTACCTCCGAGATTGCCACCGCCACTAACCGCTATAGCGGGCAACATGAGGAATCGCTAACGCAAAGGGTAAACTTGGATATAGCTGTGCTTTCATTGCGAGAACGAAGCGGCCGGCCGGCGAAACGCCAACCAGCATAACTCTTTGAAATTGCTGAAGTAGATCACCCTCGTTGGGACCGGCCGGCCTTCCGAACTCAAAGGTCCTAGACCGCTCGGACCAAGGTCTTAAGCCGTGGTTTCGGCCGCGACTCAGAAGTCCTGACGGCGCGGCGACCTTCGGTAGTCGGCACCGTATCGGCCTGAGGCCGAGCTCGACATCGATCCGCTGCTGTGTCCCAAAACACCGCCTAAGTGGTTGTATTCTCTGTCTTTTGATATAAGCGCTAGTCTGAGGTAAATTTCGACCGGCATCTGGCGGGCTTACGTTATGCAGCATCGAACGTTCTTTGGTGGCAAGGTCACCGAGATCCCCACTTCGTTACATTGCGATCCCAGGGGAATGCTGACCGCTATCGAGTTCAGCGGCTACAATTTCCAAGCCGTGCGGGCGTTCGTCGTCACCGCGCCGCGCGGCACGTCGCGGGGCGGACATGCACACGGCTCGGGCCGGCAATTGATGATGCAGCTGTCGGGCGAGATCGGCATCGAATTTCGCTATCAGGAACAGATCGAACGGCTGACGCTCACCGCATCGAACCGCGCGGTGCTGGTCGATGCCCCGGTGTGGGCGCTGCAGACCTATGAAGGCGAGAACCCGTCTTTGCTGGTTTTCTGCGATACCGAATACGACCCTGAAAACTACGTATCGAACCCCTGATGACACTCATCGGGAAAGGAGAGGCCGCGATGCGCGCCAGGACATGACAGCGCCTCGCGGCAGAATGGCTATTCTCGGCGCCGGCATCATGGGCGCCAGCCTCGCTCTCATGATGGCCCGCAGAGGCTACGCGGTGTCCCTCTTCGACAAGGAGAGCGAGCCGATGGCCTGCGCCAGCCGTTGGAACGAGGGCAAGATTCATCTCGGCTATCTCTACGGGAACGATCCCTCGCTGCTGACCGCCCGGCATCTGCTTTCGGGAGGACTGTGTTTCGGCAGGCTTGTCTCCGAGCTGATCGGAAGCAATCTGGAAGCGCACACGACCTTTTCGGAAGACCTTTATCTGGTCCATCGCAACTCGATCGTCGCTGCCGAGGCGCTGGGGGCGATCTTTGAACGTGTGGATGTATTGGTGCGTAGCCACGCTAACGCCACCAGCTACCTTGCCGACGTATCGGCGGCGCGGTCGAAACGGCTTTCCAGAACTGAATTGGCCGACGTCACCAACTCGGACCAGATCGTCGGCGGCTTCCAGGTGCCGGAGCGATCCATCAACACGCGATTGGTTGCCGACCGGCTTTGCGCCGTGCTTCGGGGTGAACCCAATATCAGCTTGCGGATGGCGGCCAAAGTCCTGTCGGCACAGCCGGGGGACGGAATTGACGGGAAATGGCGCGTGGCGGTCGCAGGCGAGAAAAGCGAGGCGTTCGACATCGTCGTCAATTGCCTATGGGAGGGGCGGCTGGCTGTCGACCGCACGGCCGGCATCGAGCCGGTTCCCGGATGGTCGCACCGCTACCGGCTTTGCCTGTTCGGCCGCACCAGCCAGCCTGTCGATGTGCCGTGCGCGGTCGTCGCCCTTGGCCCGTTCGGCGACATAAAAAACTATGACGGGCGCAACTTCTATCTCTCCTGGTACCCGAGCGGGTTGCTTGCGGAGAGTGGCGAATTGTCGATCGAAACGCCGCAAGCGCTCGATGCCGACGCACGACAGCGGTTCATCGGCGACGTTCGCGCCACGCTCGCCCGGTTGGTGCCCAGTGTTTCCAGCATGTTCGACGATGCCGAGGAGCTTGAGGTACGCGGCGGCTTCGTGTTTGCGCAAGGGCGTGGTTCGCTCAGCGACCCGAAAGCCACGATCCATCGCCGCGACCAATTCGGGGTCAACCGCCTGGGCAACTACATCTCGGTCGACACAGGTAAATATTCGACGGCGCCGTGGCTTGCCGACAGGCTGGCGCGGCAAATCTGCGGGATCGAGTGAATGGGTGAGACAGAACAGGGCGGCGCGAAGCAGGTAGCGCGGAAACAAGTCGAGCTTCGATCCGGCTGGCGGCCGAAGGTCACCGCGCTGGTGCCATGCTACAATTCGGCGGCATTCATTTCGCGTACGCTGGACAGCCTCGCCGCGCAGACCTGGGACAATATCGAGATCCTGGTCGGCGAGGACAATTCGACCGACGCGACATTCGAGATCATTTCGGCCTTCGCCGTCGGCCGCGACGATGTCCGTATCCTGCGCCGGGACAAAAACCTGGGATGGCTGAAGAACTCCAACGATCTGATGGCCAATGCCAGCGGCGAATTGATGTTCTTTGCCTTCCATGACGACGTCATCGATCCAACCTATATCGAGGCGCTGGTGCGGGCGCTCGATGCCAATCCCGAGGCGGTACTGTCGTTCAGCGATGTCGAAGTCATCGAAGTCAGCGGCGAAAGTGCTACGTGGAAGTTCGACCTGCTGGAGGGCTTGCAGGACGGTTTTGCGCGTGGCCGGGTGATGGCGCGCAAGCCGCATGGATGGTGGGTTCCCAATCGTGGGATATTCAGGGCCTGGGCGTTCCACCGCAGCGGCGGGATCAAGCCCAACAGCCAAGGCGAATTCAGCGCCGACTGGACCTGGCTTCTGCATCTGTCGCTGCTCGGCGGCTTTGTCCGCGTGCCGCAAGTGCTCTGCCACAAATACTACCGAGCGGGCAGCATCAGCCGGCGCTGGGAACGCAACAGCACCCAACGAAGCGCATTGAGGGCGGCGGGGATAAGGGAGGTCTGGCACAGCGAGGCCGGCCTTGCACAGAGAACCTTCCTCGCTGCCTATATCGCCTTGCGGCCGTGGCGGTGGGTGCCGCGATCGCGAGAAGCGGAAAGACGGCGAAACAGGCTATCGGTGCATGGCAGCCCGGGCAAATAAGAATGGCGCCGGCGACGTGTCAAAGCGGCTGCGTCAAAACCCCCTGCCCGGCCAACGGCGATTTCCGGGCACATCCGGCTGCCCCAAAATGGCACTCCGGTTGATTTTTCACGCGAGTTATGGTCGTTCTCCCGCCCATGAAAAAACTATTCCTTGCGGCGCTGGCCTCGGTGACGCTGGCTTTACCCGCCCACGCGATGGACGCCGCCCTGCGCGCCGGCCTGCTGAAACTCGACCCGGAGACCCGGCTGGAGCAGAGATGCGACGCCGAAGTGCTCGACCGCATCAGCCATGACGACCACAAGTACAAGGCAGACCGCGTCGTCGCCTACGCCTTCGCGACGCCGGAAATGAAAGCCGATGTCATCCGCAGCCCGGGTGCTGCCTTCCGCAGCAAGGGACAGTGGTACCGGCTGAAGTTCAAATGCGAGACGGCGCCGGACCATATGGAGGTCCTGCAGTTCCGTTACCGCATCGGCGACGAGATTCCGGAAGCCGACTGGGCGAAGTACAATCTCTACGACTGAATTCGCTGCGACCAGAATTCTCTCTGGCAGAACGGCCTTCCCTATTCCCGTGGCTTTCAGCGTCGGCCGTTGGAGCGGTTCAGCTTTTTATAGAGCAGCTGACCCACTCTAACTCTTTGTTTTTGCATAATTCCGGACGGAAAGCCGCTACGCACTTTTCCTGGAATTGCGCCGGCAGTCTCTTGACGCGCGGGAACCATACACGTTAGGGCGTCGGCATATCCGACGACGAACACGCCGATACAGCAAGGGGCTCCGGTCGATGGACATTTTCAGCGCTGCAAGCATGACGGCCCTCCTCCAGGTCATCGCCATCGATCTGGTGCTTGCCGGCGACAATGCCATCGTCATCGGCCTTGCCGCCGCCGGCCTGCCGGTCGAGCAGCGCAAGAAAGCCATCCTGATCGGCGTGTTGGCGGCGACTGTGCTGCGCATCCTGTTTGCCGCCGTCACCGTCAAGCTTCTTGCCATTGTCGGCCTGCTGCTGGCCGGCGGCATCCTTTTGTTGTGGGTGTGCTGGAAGATGTGGCGCGAGCTGCGGACGTCGCATGCCGACGAGTTCGAGGCGACCGAGGCGCTGTCCGATTCCGACCTCAACAGCGACAGAACGGTGGGGGGCAAGGCGCCGCGCAAGACGCTCGGCCAGGCGGCCCTGCAGATCGTCGTCGCCGATGTTTCGATGTCGCTGGACAATGTGCTGGCGGTCGCCGGTGCGGCGCGCGATCATTTTCCCGTGCTTGTCATAGGCCTGGTGCTGTCGATCGCCTTGATGGGCTTGGCCGCGAGCTTCATTGCCAAGCTGCTGCATCGCCACCGCTGGATCGCCTATGTCGGCTTGCTGATCATTCTCTACGTCGCGATCGATATGGTCTATCGCGGCGTTGTCGAGGTCTGGCCGCATGTCAGTCCTGTGGTGAGCTGACGCTGCCGGTCCCACAGCTTCTGTAGCAGCATGGGTATCTGCCGGAGGCAGTGGTCGCGTTCGCCGCAGCCGCTGCCCATACCAATGCCGCAATAAGTGTGGTACTGGCCGCCGATCCCGAAAAACCCGGATGTTTTCTCATGTCTGCGCCTCGCGTCAGTTTCGTCAGCCTTGGATGCCCGAAGGCGCTTGTGGATTCCGAGCGCATCATCACGCGCCTGCGCGCCGAAGGCTATGAGATCGCACGCAAGCATGACGGCGCCGACCTTGTCGTCGTCAACACCTGCGGCTTTCTCGACTCAGCCCGCGACGAATCGCTCAACGCCATTGGTTCGGCGCTTTCGGAAAACGGCCGGGTGATCGTCACCGGCTGCCTCGGCGCCAAGCCGGACGTCATCCGAGAGAAGCACCCCAACGTCCTCGCCATCACCGGCCCGCAGGCCTATGAGAGCGTGATGGCCGCGGTGCATGAGGCGGCGCCGCCCAGCCACGATCCCTATATCGACCTTCTGCCGCCGCAAGGCGTCAAGCTGACGCCGCGCCACTACGCCTATCTCAAGATTTCCGAAGGCTGCAACAACCGCTGCACCTTCTGCATCATTCCCGCACTGCGCGGCGACCTCGTCTCGCGCCCGGCGGCCGATGTGCTGCGCGAGGCCGAGAAGCTGGCCAAGGCCGGGGTCAAGGAATTGCTGGTCATCTCGCAGGACACCAGCGCCTACGGCATCGACATCAAGTACCAGACGTCGATGTTCGGCGACCGCGAAGTGCGGGCGAAATTCCTCGACCTGTCGGAGGAGCTGGGCAAGCTCGGCATCTGGGTACGCATGCACTATGTCTACCCCTACCCGCATGTCGCCGATGTCATCCCGCTGATGGCGGATGGAAAAATCCTTCCCTATCTGGACATCCCCTTCCAGCACGCCTCGCCGCAGGTGCTGAAGAACATGCGCCGTCCAGCCCATGGCGAAAAGACGCTGGAGCGCATTCGCGGCTGGCGCGAGGTGTGCCCGGATCTGGCGATACGCTCGACATTCATCGTCGGTTTCCCCGGCGAGACCGACGAGGATTTCGAGATGCTGCTCGACTGGCTGGACGAGGCCAGGATCGATCGCGCCGGCTGCTTTAAATACGAGCCGGTCCGCGGCGCCCGCTCCAACGATCTCGGCCTCGAACAGGTGCCGCAGGAGATCAAGGAAGCGCGCTGGCATCGCTTCATGCAGCGCCAGCAGAAGATCTCGGCGACGCAGCTGGCCAAGAAGGTCGGCAAGCGCCTGCCGGTGCTGATCGACGAGGCGCATGGCACGTCTGCCAAGGGCCGGACAAAATACGACGCGCCCGAGATCGACGGTTCGGTGCATATCCAGTCGCGCCGCCCGCTGCGCCAAGGCGACATCGTCACGGTCAAGATCGACCGCGCCGACGCCTACGACCTTTACGGCTCGGCGGTTTAGAAAATTACCAAAAAGGGCGCCTCCCGGCGCCCTCGGATTTTTGGCACAGCCCTCGGCGCGGTTTCGCAGTCGAAGCGTGCAGCCCGCGAAGTGAAAAAGGGCGCCGGGCGGCGCCCCTTCTCTTTTGCGTTTCCGATACTTACTGCGGCAACTTGTCGTCGACGCCCTTCACATAGAAGTTCATGCCGAGCAGCGTGCCGTCGTCGGCTACTTCGCCGTCCTTGAGCCACGGCGTGCCGTCCTGCTTGGCGACCGGTCCTGTGAATGGGTTCCAGCCATCTGCGATTTTCTTGGCGGTTGCCTCGGCCATCGCCTTCACATCGTCCGGCATGTTGGTGAAGGGCGCCAGCTTGACGGCGCCGTCCTTGATGCCGAGCCAGACATTGTCAGGCTTCCAGGTGCCGTCGAGCGCCGCCTGAACGCGGCTGATGTAATACGGCCCCCATTCGTCTGTCAGCGAGGTCAGCTGCGCGTTCGGCGCGAACTTGATCATGTCGGAGGACTGGCCGAAGCCGTGCAGCTTGCGCTCTTCCGCCACCTGCAGTGCCGCAGTGGAATCGGTGTGCTGGACGATGATGTCGGCGCCCTGGTCGAACAGCGCCTTGGCCGCGTCGGCTTCCTTGCCCGGATCGAACCAGGAGTTCACCCAGACGATCTTGGCCTTGAAGTTCGGGTTGACCGACTGCGCGCCGAGCATGAAGGAGTTGATGCCCATCACCACTTCGGGGATTGGGAAGGAAACGATATAGCCGGCGACCCCTGCCTTCGATTCCTTGGCGGCGATCTGGCCGAGCACGTAGCGGCCTTCATAGAAGCGCGCATTGTAGATGCCGAGATTGTCAGCGGTCTTGTAGCCGGTGGCGTGCTCGAACATCACTTTGGGGAACTTCTTGGCGACCTTCACTTCCGGGTCCATGAAGCCGAAAGAGGTGCCGAAGATGATCTTGCAGCCTTCGCGCGCCAGACGCTCGAAAGCGCGGTCGGCATCGGGACCTTCCGAGACGTTCTCTAGATAGGCGGTTTCGACCTTGTCGCCGAGCGCCTTCTCCACCTCGAGGCGGCCTTGGTCGTGCTGGTAGGAATAGCCGAAATCGCCGATCGGGCCGGTGTAGACCCAGCATGCCTTCAACTTGTCGGCGGCCTGCGCCGACGCCGCCAGTGACATGGCGGCGGTCGTGGTCATCAACGCGATAAACAGTTTTTTCATTGTGTTACCTCTCTGAGTTTAGCCTTGGAGCTTCCCGTTTGTTTTTGTTGTCAACGATCCGGAACGAATGGCTGGCCCAAGGAAGCCGGCGTGTTCATCATCGTCAGACGCTTGTTGCGCGAGATTAGAACGAGAACCACGACGGTTGCCAGATAGGGCAGAGAAGAAAGCAGCTGCGAAGGCACCGGAATGCCAAATGCCTGTGCATGAAGCTGGCCGATCCACACCGCGCCGAAGATGTAGGCGCCGGCGAGCACGCGCCACGGCCGCCACGAGGCGAAGACGACCAGCGCCAGCGCGATCCAGCCGCGGCCCGCGCTCATGTTCTCCACCCATTGCGGCGTGTAGACCAGCGACAGGTGGCCGCCGGCAAGGCCGGCGCAGGCGCCGCCGAAGATGACCGCGAGATAGCGGTAGCGGATGACCTTGATGCCGAGTGCATGCGCCGATGTGTGGCTGTCGCCGATCGAGCGCAGGGTGAGGCCGGTGCGGGTCTTGAACAGGAACCACATGACGGCCGCCGTCAGCGCGATCGAGATGTAGAAGATTGGGTCCTGGCCGAACAGCAACCTGCCGACCACGGGAATGTCGGTGAGCACCGGAACGTAGAGATTTGGCAGCCTCTCGCCGGGCTGGCCGACGAAGCTGGTTCCCATCATGCCGGACAGGCCGAGGCCGAGCAGCGTCAACGAGAGGCCGGTCGCCACCTGGTTGGTGGCGAGCGACAGCGTCATCACCGCAAACAGCAGCGAGAACACCGCGCCCATGGCAATTGCCGCCAACAGGCCGATCCAGGGCGATCCCGTGAGATAGCCGGCTCCGAAGCCGCCGACGGCGCCCATGATCATCATGCCTTCGACGCCGAGGTTAAGCACGCCGGAGCGCTCGACCACCAGTTCGCCGATTGCCGCGATCAGCAGCGGCGTCGCCGCGGTCGCGATGGTCAAAAGGATGTTGATGGCGATGTCCATCAGCGGGCTTCCTTCAACTTCGGCGCGGCTTCAAGCTTCGCCGCGCTTTTCGTCAGCGCCATGCCGACCAGGCGAATGCGGTAATGGATGAGCGTGTCGCAACCGAGCACGAAGAACAAAAGCATGCCCTGGAACACACGCGCCACCTTGTCGGAGATGCCGAGCGCGCTTTGCACCGCCTCGCCGCCGAGATAGGTCAGCGCCAGCACCAGGCCGGCGGCGACGATGCCGAGCGGATTGAGCCGGCCGAGGAACGCGACAATGATCGCTGTGAAGCCGTAGCCGGGCGAGATCACCGGTTGCAGCTGGCCGATGGCGCCGGAGACTTCCGAAATGCCGGCAAGCCCAGCCAGCGCGCCTGACAGCAGGAAGGCGAAGAACACCATGCGGTTGAGGCCGAAACCGGCGAAGCGCCCTGCCCTCGGGCTGGAGCCGAGCACGCGGACCTCAAAACCCTTGAGCAGGCGGCTCATCAGCACCCAGATCAGCACGGCTGCAACAAGCGCGAAGACAAAACCCCAATTGGCGCGGCCGGCATCCGGCATCAGTTCCGGCAGGACCGCCGAGTCGTTGAACTGGATCGTCTGCGGGAAACCGTGGCCCTGTGGATCGCGCCAGGGGCCGCGCACCAACCAGTCGAGGAAAAGCTGGGCGACATAGACCAGCATCAGGCTGGTCAGGATTTCGTTGGTGCCGAAGCGCGTCTTCAAGAGAGCCGGGATTGCTGCATAGGCGGCACCGCCGACCATACCGAACAACAGCATCAGCGGCAGCACCAGTGGGCCTTCGAACCCGGGAAACAGCACCGGAATGGCCGAGCCGAAAATGCCGCCGAGAATGAATTGGCCTTCGGCGCCAATGTTCCAGATGTTGGCCTTGTAGCAGACCGACAGGCCGACCGCGATCAGGATCAGCGGTGCGGCCTTGATCGCCAGCTCATGCAGCTGCCAGACTTGGCTGATCGGCTCGATGAAATAGATCTCGAATGCGCTCAGCGGGTTGACGCCGAGCAACGCGAACAGAACCGCGCCTGCGGTGATCGTCAGGGCGAAAGCGATGAAGGGCGACAGCGCCGAAAACAGCATCGAGCGCTGCGGGCGTTTGACGAGTTCGAGGCGCATCATGCCGTCTCCAGACCATGTTCGGCGTGGCCGGGCTCGGCGCCGCCCATCAACAGGCCGATCTTTTCGAAAGTTGCTTCGGCGATCGGCAGCGGTTTCGACAATTCGCCATTGTGCATGACCGCGATCGCGTCCGAAATCTCGAACAGCTCATCGAGGTCCTGGCTGATGACCAGAACCGCCGAGCCACTGCGCGCCAGTTCGATCAGCGCCTGGCGGATGTGGGCGGCGGCGCCGGCGTCGACGCCCCAGGTCGGCTGGTTGACGACCATGACGGCAGGGCTGCGGTCGAGTTCGCGGCCGACGATGAATTTCTGCAGATTGCCGCCCGACAGGGCCGCGGCTTCCGGATCGGGCGCGCTCTTGCGCACATCCATCGACACGATGATGCGCTGGGCGGCGGCATAGACCGCACCGCTTTTGACCGTGCCGCCGGTGCCGACAAAAACCTTGCCGTCGGTGGCGTGCCGCGACAGAAGCAGATTTTCCGAAAGCTTCATGCGTGGCGCCGCGCCATGGCCGAGGCGTTCTTCCGGCACGAAGGCAGCGCCCATCAGCCGCCGGCCTGTGATCGAGAGCGAGCCGGCATCCTTGCCGCGGATGCGCACGGATGCGGCGTCCTGCTGCAGCACCTCGCCGGAGACGGATTCGAAGAACTCGCCCTGGCCGTTGCCGGCGACACCGGCAATGCCGATCACCTCGCCGGCGCGCACAGTGAGGTTGATATTCTTCAGCGGAATCGAAAACGGCGTTGCCGGCTTGCGGCTGAGGGCGCGGATTTCGAGCAGCGGCTGCGCGGTCTCGATGCCTTCGGCCGGCGCACGCACCACGGCCTTCACCTCGTTGCCGACCATCATGCGGGCCAGCGACGAAGCCGTTTCCTCGCGCGGATTGCAATGGCCGACGACCTTGCCGTGACGCAGCACGGTGGCGCGGTCGCAAATGCGTTTGACCTCTTCCAGCCGGTGCGAAATGTAGAGGATGGATTTGCCCTCGGAGCGCAGGCGCTCTAGCGTCTCGAACAGCTTGTCGGCTTCCTGCGGCGTCAGCACCGAGGTCGGCTCGTCGAGGATGATGAGCTGCGGCGTCTGCAACAGGCAGCGGATGATCTCGATGCGCTGGCGTTCGCCGACCGAGAGATCGCCGACCAGCGAGTCCGGATCGAGCGGCAGGCCATAGCTGAAGGAAAGCGCCCTCGCCTTGGCCGCGATCGAGCTGATCGGTGAGCCGTCATCCAGAGACAGAGCGATATTCTCGGCCGCGGTCAGCGCCTCGAACAGCGAAAAGTGCTGAAACACCATGCCGATGCCGAGCTTCTTCGCCATGCCCGGACTGGTGATCCGCACCGCTTCCCCGTTCCAGAATATCTCGCCGGAATTGGGCTCCAGCGAGCCGAACAGCATCTTGACCAGCGTCGACTTGCCGGCGCCGTTTTCGCCAAGCAGCGCGTGGATCTCGCCCTTGGCGATGTTGAGGTCGATATGATCGCACGCCGTCAACGTGCCGAATATCTTGGTCAGGCCACGAACCTCAAGCAGGTTCGCTCCATCATGATCTGCACTCACAGTGCCTCCCATCCGGTTCCCGGACATGTTCTGTGTTCCCGCCAGCATGGTATGCGCTGGCCGCTCTCGTGCGAAAGCAGCACCCACCTTGAAAGAGCTTCAAGAATTTCAGCGGAAACTCAAGGGGTAAAGACCGACCTGCTTCGTACAACAGACCGATCGCCCGGTTTTTCGGGTAAACAGTGCCTAGCGTCGCGGCAAAACACTGAACAGCAAGGCAGATCAGGGGATCAGTATGGTCGTGCCCGTGGTCTTGCGCCCTTCGAGATCGGCTTGCGCCTTGCCCGCGTCCTTCAGCGCATAACGCTGGTTGATCTTGATCTCGACCGCACCGCTCAACACCACGTCGAACAATGCCGCGGCGGAGACTTCGAGGTCTTCACGCTTGGCGTTGTAGACGAACAAAGTCGGCCTGGTAGCGAACAGCGAGCCCTTCTGCGCCAGCAGCGACATCGAAAATGGCGGGATCGGTCCAGAGGACTGACCGAAAGAGACGAACATGCCGAGCGGCTTCAGACAGTCGAGCGAGGCCGGGAATGTGTCGTTGCCGACCGAATCGTAGACGACGTCACATTTCTTGCCGCCGGTGATGGCGGCGACCCCGGCGACGAAATCCTGCTCCTTGTAGTTGATGACATGGCCGAAGCCATGCGCCTTGGCGAGCTCGATCTTGTCGGTTGAGCTTGCCGTGCCGATCACGGTGGCGCCGAGATGTTTTGCCCATTGTCCCAGGATCAGCCCGACGCCGCCGGCGGCGGCATGGAACAGGATGGTGTCGCCTGCCTTCACCTTGAAGGTCCGGCGCAACAGATACTCCGCCGTCATGCCTTTAAGCATCATGCCGGCGGCCTGTTCGTCGCTGATGCGGTCCGGCACCTTGACGACGCGGTCGGCGGCGACGACGCGTTGTTCGGCATAGGCGCCGACGTTGACGGCATAGGCGATGCGGTCGCCCGGCTTCAGCCAGTCGATGCCTGCGCCGACCTCGAGAACCACACCTGCCGCCTCGCCGCCGGGGATCAGCGGGAAGCCGCCGGCCGGCGGATAGAGGCCGATGCGGTGATAGACATCGATGAAATTGAGGCCGATCGCGGTATGCCTGACCAGGATCTGCCCGGCGCCGGGTTGTCCCGGATCGGCGTCTTCATAGGTCAGGACTTCCGGACCGCCATGGGCGTGGATACGGACTGCTTTGGACATTGTGGGCTTTCCTGCGGTCAGGCTTTCTTAGTGTCCGGCTTGGCGCCGAGTTTGGGGAAGAACTGCATGATACCGCCGATGCAGGCGAGGTAAAGTCCGGTGATGGTGATGCCGACCTTGGTAAAGACGCTGACCTGTTCGCCCAAAACGCCGATCTGGTCGTAGAAGGCGGCAAGGGCCGCCTGCGCCAGCGCCAGCGCACCGAAAGCACACCAGAGCAGCGTCATGCCAAGATTAATTGGCCGCAGCCGCACCACCCGCACGGGGTGAATGAAGTTGATCGGCACGAAGGTGAGGATGCCGGCCGCCACGACGACGCCGAAGGACACCCACTGTCCGGGCTCGATGACGAACAGCGTGAACACGACCATGTTCCAAACGACCGGAAAGCCTTTGAAGAAGTTCTCCTTAGTCTTCATTCCGGTGTCGGCATAATAGATGGCGCTGGACACCACGATGATGGCCGCCGACAGGAAAGACAGCCCTTCGCCCATGAAGCCGCGCTGGTAGAGCGCGAAGGCGGGGATCAGCACATAGGTGACATAGTCGATGATGTTGTCGAGGAGTTCGCCCGACCAGGTCGGCAGGATCTCCTTGACCTCAAGCTTGCGCGCGATCGGCCCGTCTATGCCGTCGACGAACAGCGCCAGCCCCAGCCACCAGAACATCGCCGTCCAGCGTTGCTCGCTTGCCGCCACCAGAGACAGGAAGGCCAGGAACGAGCCAGACGCGGTCAACAGATGCACCGAGAATGCCCGCGCCTGCGGCCAGGTGACCTTTTTCTTCGGCCTCGGAATCCGGTCGGTGATCTTTTTGGCGGCGTTTCTGGCCGTTGTGTTCTTGCTCACGGGCCCCGCCAATCCAGTTTGCAGATTTCGGCCGAGCGGCCGGCAAAGTTCCAGTTGTGGCCGAACGCCCGCATCTTGCTTTTGTCGGACCTGGCCACGATGATCTCCGGCGCGATCCAGTATTCCGAGTTGCCGATCACGGTATCCTTCTCGCGATCCTTGCCGGGAATCGGTGTGACCGCCCCGTCGATGATCTTCGGTATCTGGAAAATACGGGTCTTGTCACGCGTCTCGTAGGTGATCGGCACCTGCTCGACACCGAGGAACTTGCCGACAAGGATCGACAACAGCGAGGTTGTTCCGCCGGCCTTCCCGGTGAAGATCCTGGTCAGCGCTTTCACCGCATAGACGGAGGCGCGCTTGTCGATGAACAGGCCTGCGGTCCAGTTGCCGCGGCTCATATAGCCGGGGATTTCCATGACCAGACCGAGATTGAGGCCGGACAGGTCCACCTCGCCGAAATGGCCTGCGTCGATGCGGAAGCCCGCCCAGGTCTGACAATAACCCTCCGTCGGCGGATGGCTGCCAAGCGACAGCACGCAAGGACAAAAAACCGTGCAATTGCAGGAGAGTACGAGCTCTCCTTTCATTGCCCAGCCTTGCTCTGCCATGGAATTCTCCCCCGTCATGCCGAGACTACTAGCAGGGCGACTACCCAGACAAGCAGTATCGCACCGGCCACTCGGGTTGGAAGGCTGCCGGTGGTCTGTTTTTCGATCAAGGTGAACAGGCCGATCAGCGCCATCCAGAACACGTTCATCGCGCCGACGGCAAACATCACCAGCATCAGCGCCCAGCAGCAGCCGAGGCACCACAGGCCCTGCTTCAGCCCTAGCCGGAAGATGCCACCCGGCTCCGCGCTCCAGTTGGAAAACAGTGTCGAGAACGGGTTCCGGCATTTTGTCAGGCAGGCCTGCTTGAGGCTGCTGAACTGGTAGAGGCCGGCAACCAGCAGCGCGGCCGCCGCGGCAAGGCCGCTCACCGGATCGAGCAATCGCCCGGAAGACGCAAATGCGTGGACGGTCAATGTCAGCACCGCGAATCCCGTAGAGGCGACAAGCCATGTCGAGAGGTAGCCGGCGACCAGGACCAGCGGGTGGGCCACCGGCTCGCCCTTGATGCGGGCGGTGTCGGCGATTTCACAATAGGTACGGATCATCGGCGCCGCCGACGGCAGCATCGTCGCCACAGCCATCGAAAACCACATCACGATCAACGCCAGAAGCTGTGCGCCGCCGGCATCAAGTGGTGCGGGCGTCAGGCACATGCCGAAGAAGCGGTCGAGGACATCCGGCAGCGGCAGTTGCGGCAGATATCGCAGGACCACATCGCCTGGTACGCCGGGGAGCCGGCCTTCGGCGCCGCGGATCGCCATGGCGCCGAGAATGAACCAGGCGAGCAGAATGCCGCCGGCGATGGCGATGTTGACCGTCAGGCGGGGGCTGCGGGCCAGGCTTGCCGTGGCGCGGCCGGCGCGGTCGAGATGGCTGAAATCGTCCTGCTGGCCGGTCATGACAACCGAATGAGCCTAATCGCCGCGTTGATCAAGCGGCATGGTCTGACCTATATCCATGGGTAGACACCTGCATCGCAAACTGGAAGTCCAATTTGGATCATCGCGAGACAGCACGGATACTGGTAGCCGGCAGCGGCCCTGCCGGACTGATCGCGGCGCTCGGTTTCGCCGAGGCGGGCTTTCCGGTAACCCTGGTCGGACCCGAAGCAGGCGGGCCCGATGGCCGGACCACGGCGCTGATGAACCCTGCTCTCAAGGTTCTCGATCGGCTGGGCGTGCTGGCCGAACTTGCGCCGAAGGCCGCGCCGCTGAAGGTCATGCGCATCGTTGATGCGACCAGCCGGCTGATCCGCAGCCCGGTGGTGACTTTTCGCGCCATAGAGATCGGCGAGGAGCAGTTCGGGCTCAACCTGCCCAACAGTGCGCTGAACCCGACGCTGGCCAAGTCCGTCGCGGCGCATCCCGGCATCGAATGGCTGACGTCGATGGTCGAGAGCTGGCGTCTGGACGCCGATCAGGCGCATGCCGTGTTGACTGATGGTCGCGAAGTCTCGGCCGCGCTTGCGGTCGCTGCCGATGGGCGCCTGTCGCCGGCGCGCGAGGCGGCAGGCATAGTGGCCTCGGTGCGATCCTACGGCCAAGCGGCGCTGGTGCTGAATTTTGGCCATCGCAGCGAACACGGCTTCACCTCGACCGAGTTCCACACAGAGACCGGGCCGTTCACCCAGGTGCCGCTGCCCGGCAACCGCTCCAGCCTCGTCTGGGTGGTGAAACCGGAGACGGCGAAGGACCTCGCCGCACTCGATGACGCGACGCTTTCCGAGCGTGTCGAGCAGCAGATGCAGTCGATGCTGGGCCGGGTGTCGGTCGAGCCCGGCCGACAAATTTACCCGCTTTCAGCGGCATCACCGGGGCGCTTCGCGCAAAACCGGGTGGCGCTGGTCGGCGAGGCTGCACATGTATTCCCGCCGATCGGAGCCCAAGGTCTCAACCTCGGCATCAGGGACATCGAGGATCTGATTGGAATCGCTGGTGAAAATCGCGGCGACCCCGGCGCCGCGAAGGCCCTGGCCGCCTATGATTCCAGGCGCCGTCCCGACATTCTGGCGCGTTCCGGCGCGGTCAATCTGCTCAACATGTCGCTGCTTTCGGACATGCTGCCGGCGCAGATGGCACGCAGCGCCGGCCTCAATGTGCTCGGCAGTTTCGCGCCGCTGCGCGCCTTTTTCATGCGCGAGGGCTTGAGGCCGGGCAGCGGCTTTGCGGCGCTTACCGGCGGTTCAGGGAAACAGGTCCGGCGGTAAGATGCCGTGGCGGATCATGTAGAGCAGCCCGGTCACCGTCAGCACCGAGAGGCAGGTGGTGATCAGCACGCTGGCCGAGGCGCGTTGCACCCAGACGCCATATTGCTGGGCGATGACGAAGACGTTGGTTGCGGTCGGTAATGCCGCCAAAAGCACGGCTGAAAAAACCCAGATTTCGGAAAAGTTCCCGATCCAGCTCAGCACGACGTAGCAGAGCGATGGATGCAGGATCAGCTTCAGCGCCGCGATCGACGCCAACTCATGCGGCACGCGGTTGAGCGGCCGGAGCGCAAGCGTCACGCCCATGGCAAACAGGGCGCAAGGGGCGGCTGCCCGCGAAAGATATTCAAGCAGGCGATCGACCGGCTGCGGTGGGTGAAAGCCGAGATAGGCGGCGCCAACGCCAAGCGCGGTCGCGATGATGAACGGGTGCAGGACGATTTTCCTGACTACGCCGAGGATGAGCCGCCACGGCGATGTCTTGTCGTCGCCCGACAGCGCCATCATCAACGGCGCGACGGCGAAATGCATGATATTTTCGAAGCAGAAGATCAGCGCGACGGGAACCGCCGCTTGTTCGCCGAAGGCGAGCAGCGCCAGCCCCGGCCCCATATAGCCGATATTGCCGTAGGCCGCGGCCAGCGCCTTGATCGTCGACTGGGCGATCTCGCCGCGCGACGCCGTCACCGACCATACGAACATGATCGAGAAGATCGTGTAGGTGGAAAATACCGAGCCGAAGATGAAGCGCCATTCGGTCAACTGTTCGAACGGCGTGCGGGCCAGCAATTGGAAGAACAGGGCAGGAAGCGCGACATAGACGATGAAGGTGTTCATCCAGCCAAGCGCTTCCAGCGGCTGCCTGGTCATGCGCGCGACCAGAAAGCCGATGAAAATCAGCCCGAAGAACGGAAGAACAAGACCGACAATGTCAGACATTTTTGCCCTGGCCCGAAACCCCGGGACCGGGCTAGCCCGTAGCTTCATCGGGCGTCAAGCGCTTCGGCATTGAACTGACCCGCTATCTGCGCCAAATAAAGCCTGATCCCAGACCTAAGTCGGGCTCGATTTTTGGCCACGGTGTGTGTAAATTCAAAGTGTTAGAGCGCTCTTCGCACATTCGAGGGGACGCCGGGCGCTCTAGAGGCTTAGTGGTGAGTACGATGAAAACAGCCAAATTCTCGATCGGACAAGTGGTTCGACACCGGCTGTTTCCATTCCGCGGCATCATTTTCGATGTCGATCCGCAATTCGCCAACACCGATGAATGGTACGAGGCGATCCCGGCCGACGTGCGGCCGCGCAAGGACCAGCCGTTCTACCATCTGCTCGCTGAAAACTCGGAAACCGAATACATTGCCTATGTCTCCGAGCAGAACCTGCTCGAGGACCAGTCAGGTGAGCCGGTCCGGCATCCACAGATCGGCGAGATGTTCGACAAGCGGCCGGACGGACGCTATGAGCCAAAACGCCAGTCGAGACACTGACATCACCTTGCATCGACGTGACGACAACAAAAAAGCGGGGCATGACCCCGCTTTTTGTGCGCTCCGGTATCTGTCCCGGCGATTAGTTGGCAGCTTTGGCCTTGGCCTGCTCGTCCTTGAGCTTCTTGGCGAAGTCCTGGTTGTTCTTGACGACGAAATCCTGAAGTTTTTTCTGCCGATCCTCGATGTCCGACTGCTGCAGCGGCGCGCCGTCAAAGGCGCCGCTGAAGCCGGTCAAGGCAACCTTGATGGGATTTGGTTGACTTTGGAAGTTGATCGAGGTCAGCGTGATCGCCTGTCCCTTCTTGAAGGACGCGACGAGCGCGTCGGTCAGCGGCACTTCGGCAACGCAACGGTCGGCGAAGCAAATGACATAATCCAGCTTCGTCGCCTTGCCGGCGTCTATTTGCAGGGCGATGCCGGGGGGCACCAGGCGACCTGGGGGAACCGTGACCTGGAAGACCTTGCGGTTTACCTTGCCCTTCAACTCGATCAGGCTGACGCCGGTGACGAACTGGCCGTTGCCGGCAGTGATGATGTTCTGGACATTGCAGATGTCGACATCTTCCTGCTTGGTGCAGGCCTTGAACCAACCCTGCGGAATCTGTTGCTGTGCCGAAGCGGTGGGAAGTCCGGCGCCCAGAAAGCCGACCACGCCCGCGGCCAGGACCGAAAGGCGGTATGCGTTGCTGTTCAGGCTCGTCATGTCGTGCATTTCCTCTCAAATGATCCCGGGACCGGCTTCTTCGCGCCGTGTGGTCCTGCTACCTGTTGCCGAATTGAGGCAACAGAATGACTTCGGAGCGCGTGTTACACTGCATGAGCAGCCGAATCCAGCCCGCCGCCTGCAATTCTTGGCCTCGCAATTTGGGTCGTGCGATTTGGGTTGATGTATCTGGCCGGAGCGCCGCGGCGCCATGTTAGGGTGCACTCCGAATCATCAAGCCGCCCAGTAAGGAGACGGTCATGGGCCGCATTCTTGTTTGGCTGATCGCCGCAATTTCGTTCTTCGCCTTTGCACCCGGCGTGGCGATGTCGGAACCGAGACATGCCATCGCAATGCAGGGCGAGCCGGCGCTGCCAGCCGACTACCAGCATTTCGACTACGTCAATCCCGATGCGCCGAAGGGCGGCAACATCACTTACTGCGTCGTCGGCAGCTTCGACAATCTGAACCCGTTCATCCTGAAGAGCCTGCGCACCACGGTGCGCGGCATGCAGGACCTCATTTTCGGCAATCTCGTCTTCGAGCCGTTGATGATGCGCAACTACGACGAGGCCTTCAGCCTTTATGGCCTGCTCGCAGACACAGCCGATATGGATCCCGAGCGCAAGTGGATCGAGTTCCATCTCAACCCAAATGCAAAGTGGTCCGATGGCGACCCGGTGACGCCGGATGACGTGCTGTTCACCTACGATGTCTTCACCGACAAGGGCCGCCCGCCCTACAGGGATCGCATGAGCCTGATCGCCAAGCTCGAAAAGACCGGCGATCACAGCGTGCGCTTCACCTTCAACGACAAGGCCAATCGCGAGACCCCCTTGATCATCGCGCTGACGCCGATCATCCCAAAGCACGCCTTCAACAAGGATACCTTCGACAAGACGACGTTGAAGCCGGTGATCGGCAGCGGTCCCTACATCATCGACAAGGTGCAGCCGGGACAGCGCATCGTGTTCAAGCGCAACCCGAATTACTGGGGCAAGGACATCCCTTCCAAGCGCGGCTTCGACAATTACGACCAGATCACCATCGAGTACTTCCTCAACGCCAATGCCAAGACGGAAGCGTTCAAGAAAGGCATCTGCGCCATTTACGATGAGGGCGATCCGGTCAAGCGCGAGCGCGATATCGATTTTCCCGCCTTTCATCGCGGCGAGGTGATCGCCGAGACCTTCGACACCGGCATACCGCCCGTGGTGACCGGCTTCCTGTTCAACACGCGGCTGGAGAAGTTTTCCAATCCGGAGGTGCGGCGCGCGCTCGGCATGCTCTACGACTTCGAATGGGCCAACAAGAACCTGTTCGGCGGTAAGTACACGCGCACGATGAGCTACTGGCAGAATTCCGAACTTTCCGCGCTCGGCCATCCCGCCAGCGACAGGGAAAAGGCGCTGCTGGCGCCCTACCCCGGCCGCGTGCCGGCCGATGTCATGGACGGCAGCTGGCGCCCGCCGGTGAATGACGGCACCGGCCAGGACCGCAAGGTGATGAAGGTGGCGTTCGACCTGCTGAAGAGCCAGGGCTACGCCGTTAGGGATGGTGTCCTGCTGGACCCAAAGGGAACTCCCTTCGGTTTCGAGATCCTGACGGCCTCGCAGGACGAGGAACGCTTTGCCGCCATTTATCAGCGCTCGCTGGAAAAGATCGGCATCGCGGTGACCATCCGCAGCCTCGAAGCCGACCAGATCCAGTCGCGCAAGCAGCGTTTCGACTTTGAGGTTCTTGTCGGGTCGAGCGGGTTCAGCAACTCGCTGTCTCCCGGTATGGAGCAGAACCTTCGCTGGGGTTCTTCAGAGGCCAAAAGAGAAGGTTCATTCAATCTGGCCGGCGTCGCCGATCCGGCGGTCGACGCGGCGATCGACGCGATGCTGAGAGCACGGACCAAGGAAGACTATGTCGCCGCCGTGCGCGTGCTCGACCGATTGCTGATCTCCGGCAATTACATGGTGCCGATGCAGTACAACGCGCAGCAATGGCTCGCTTACTGGAATTACCTGGATCATCCCAAAAAGACTCCCATATTCGGTTATCAATGGCCGACATGGTGGCGCAAGCCGAACTGAGCGTAGCCGAGATCATGCTCGGTAAAACGCTCGGCTGCAGGAGATCAAGATGAGCGATGACAATTCCATTACCATCGACGTGGTCTCCGACGTCGTCTGCCCCTGGTGCTTCGTCGGCCAGAAGCGGCTGGACAAGGCGATTGCCGCTGCCGGCGACGTCGAGGTTCATGTGCGCTGGCGGCCGTTCCAGCTCGACCCGACCATCCCGCCCGGGGGCAAGGACCGGCGCGAATACATGCTGGCCAAATTCGGCAGCGACGAGCGCATCCGCCAGATGCATGCCCGCATAGAGCCGCTCGGCGAGGCCGAAGGCATCGATTTCGCTTTCGACGCCATCAAGGTCGCCGCCAACACGCTGGACGCGCATCGCGTCATCCGCTGGGCGGGCGCCGCCGGTGAAGCCGTGCAGAACCGGCTCGTGCGCCGGCTGTTCCAGCTGCATTTCGAGGAAGGCGGCAATATTGGCGACCACGCCGTGCTGATCGACGCCGCCCGCGAGGCCGGCATGGACGCCGCCGTGGTCGAGACGCTGTTGCCGACCGATGCCGACGTCGAGGAGGTGCGCACAGAAATCGCCACGGCATCGCGGATGGGGATCACCGGCGTGCCGTGCTTCCTGCTCGAAGGCAAATACGCCGTCATGGGCGCGCAGGACGCCGACACGCTGACTGATGCCATCCGCCAGGTCGCGGCCGCAAAGGCCAAGGGCGAACTGGAAAAGGCCGGCTGACCGAAGTTATTTCACCGTCACCTTGGCTTTGCTGAGGAAGAAGCCATGCCCGTTGCTGCCCGTGCAGGTCAGTCCCTTGGTTGACGACTGGCAGGTAAACGGCCCTTTGCTCCAGCTGTTGCCATAGGCCAGCTTCGCGACATCGCTGCAGCAGCCCTGCTCTCCCGGATTCTTGATCAATGTCGCCGGGCCGTTCGGCCCAAGGATCACGGTGACGTAGCTGGGCTCGACGCGCGAACAGCTCAGTTCCGGACCGCCATCCTGTGGCTCGTAGGTGCTGGTGCCGCCCTTCGGCGTGTAGATGCAGCCGATGTTGCCGGACGGCGCATTGAACTCGATTTGCCCTTCGGCGCTTGCCGGAATGGTCTGGCTGCCGGCATGCGCAAGAGGCAGCCAGGCAAAGAGCGTCACGATTGCGGGAACGGCTGCGCTTGCAAGCATTGGGGAGCTTCCTTGTTGGGGACCGGACATGCATTGGTGCCGACAGTGCCCGGCAAGGTTCATTCCAGTGCGCTTGATTGTCAAACGGTGTTGAACTGCAGCTAAAAAGCGCGTGCCACCTCATGAACAGTCGCTTTACAGCAGCGACGATCTTGCGTGCCCAACCATGATGGCCGGTGAGATGATTCGGGCGGCCTGGGGCGATCATGGACGGCAATTTTTCGGGCGATCCGGTTAGCGCGCGGTGGGAAAACCGGCCGACGGGCAGGCCTTTTGGTCACAAAGCCGTGTATGAGCCTTCCCTCAGGGAATATATTCGCACATCTGAACGTTCTCGCAACACATTGAAACAAAGGACAAATTTGGCCCAAAGACGGCGATCTCGCAGCGCCAACTGTTGCCTCATGGCAACGGCGGGTGGGCTGCTTCACATCCGCCGGGATAAAATTCATAGAAAATGATCAATTGGTGTTACTATCCGTAACAAAACTAAAAAAGGTTTGGGCGGGATTGTGATTCGGGTCGACAGACCGCGACGTTCAATATCGGCACTTTGGAACCGCGACGCCCCCGTCGGGCCGTCGCCCCTGACGCCAGTATCGTCGATGCGGACCTTCTGGGGACTGATGCGGGCCTACTGGTTCTCGGACCGGTGGAGGGAGGCCTGGGCTCTCACCGTCGTCCTCGCACTCATCATAGCCCTGTCGAGCAAGGCCGACGTTTGGTTTACCGTGTTGGCGGGCGAACTGGCAGCCTCAATCGCTTTTTTTCACGACGCCGCGAATACCACGCCCCTTGAATCGGTGCTTACCAATGCCGGCCTGCTTGTGCTGCTGGTCGTGTTCAAGGACATGGGAATCATAGGCGCCTGCAAATTTGTATCGGCGACATTGCATCGCAAATGGCGCGCCTGGTTGAACGCGCGTTTCAATGCGGCGCTGCTCGATACCAACCATACGCACTACCACGCTCAGAATGGCTCGCCAGATGCGCCAGCGCCCGACAACATCGATCAGCGCGTGCAGGAATCCATCAAAGACATGGCGGGCGGCGCCATCGGGCTTGCCCAAGGTGTCTTCGGCGTCTTCACCTCACTTTATTTTGTCGGCGGCGCTTTGCTGGCGAATTCCGTGGAGGTAAAAGGCCTGGATGCCCTCGGCAGCTATGGCAGCGCCGTCCTCGCTCTCCTGGCGGTTGCCATCTACGTGCCGGTCAATACCTGGATCGCGATCAAACTCGGCGGAATGCTGGAGTGGCTCAACGTCAGGATGCAGAAGGCCGAAGGCACCTATCGCAGCGAACTGATCACCTTGTTGCGCCGCAGTTTCCATGTGTCGGCGTCGCAAGGCGAAGACGTGCAAAAGACGATACATGGACGGCTCTATCTCGATATCGATACCACCTGGTCGAAGCTCAACATCGTCAACACCCTCTATGCGGGATTCGAATCGGTCTATAATTTTGTCGGGGCCAAAGTTGTCGCCTACGGACCTGGTCTGGTGCCGTTCATCCACAACGGCGTCGACCTCAAGGGCTACATAACCGGTTCCGAGCAGGTCAACGCGCTGATCAGCAAATGTTCCTGGTTCATCCATGTCATGCCGAGTCTCGCCACGTTGCGGGCCAACAGCCAGCGCGTCATTGAGTTGGCGAACGCCATCGAAAACGTCCAGCAGCCGCAAGACTTCTACAGCCAGACCGGCCAGTCCGACTTCCACTATGCCAGCCAGAACCCCGTCTTCGGCCTGACCATCCAGAAGCTCGAACTGGCGCATCAGGGCGAGGACGCCACGCCATTCCTGAGTGCTGCCAATCTGCGCTTCCGGCGCGGCGAGTGGGCATTCCTCAAGGGCGAATCCGGCTGCGGCAAGACTTCACTGATCAAGGCGATCAACGGCCTGTGGCCCTATGGCCGCGGCACCATCGTCTTCCCTGACGGTGTGAAGAGTTTCTATGCCGCCCAGGAGGTCAAGCTGCAGCAGGTGTCGCTGAAGCAGCTGGTATCCCTGCCCGGCTCCGAGCAGGACTATGGCGATGCGCAAGTGGCGTCTGCCCTGCACAAGGCGGGCCTTGGCGACTTCATCGAACACATGGCCGATGAAAGCCGCGAGGGAAAGATCTGGGACCAGCTGCTGTCGGGCGGCCAGAAGCAGAAGCTGGTGGTGGCCCGCATCGTGCTGCAGCAACCGGGACTGCTGTTCCTCGACGAAGCGACCGGCGCGCTCGATCCCGATGGCAAGATTGCCTTCCATCAGGCGATCAAGGACAATTGTCCCGATGTCACGGTGATCAGCATCATGCACGAGGCGGTGGCGCCACGCTCGGCCTCGGGCGTAGAATTCTATCACAGCGTGGTCGCGATCGCCGACGGCGTCGCCACCAAGAGGCCGCTTGTTCCGAACCTGCCGCGCGAGCTCACCACCATCCTTACGCAGCCGCGGCCGGTCGAGGACAAATGGATGCGTTTTTCACGCCGGCTGAAGCAGAAATAGCAGCCACGCCGAAGCGCGTTCCGCCACTGGCGGCGGGGCACTCGCTCCCTCCCCCTTCAATAATCATCACAGTCTCGCGATTGGGCCGGCTCCCGGCTGTTTTCCGCCACTCCCGCGATTGACTCGCCAAGATGCGCTCCTATGTTGCGCCCGCTCGCTGAATTCCAACTCGAACCGCGAGCAGAAAGGTCACCGCGCCATGCCTGGCGACAGTAGTCGAACGCAACCGCCGTCCGCCTCGATGTGACCTCTAACGGCTCACGTCCCGCCGGACGGCAAGGAGTGAGCCATGAACGAATTTACCCCCGTCGTAGCGGGCGACGATGCCGTCGCTATCGCGCGTATCCTTGCCAATGATCACGTCGCCGATGTCGTCGAGGCCCTGAACCGGGAATCTCGCGATACCGCGATAGAACTGCTTTGCGAAATGCCGTTCGAGCGGCTGGTCGAGATCTTCGACCAGCCGGAACTCGACGGCGCCTCCGATCTGGCCGAGGCGCTGCCGCGCGCCAAAGCGTGCAAGCTCCTGACCGCCATGTCGGTCGACCGCGCCGCCGATATCCTGCGCGAACTGGACGAACCGGCGCGCTCCGAGCTGCTCGGCGGGTTGGTCCCGCCGCTGCGGGCAACGCTGCTTTCCATTCTCGGCTATCCCGAAGGCAGCGCCGCCTCGATCATGACGACCGAATTCGTCAGCGTGCCGTCGGACTGGACCGTCGGGCGCACGCTCGACTACATCCGCAAGGTGGAGCGGACGCGGGAGACCGTCTACGCCATCTACATCGTCGATCCAGACACGCATGTGCTGGTGCGCTCGACCGGCCTGCGCCGGCTGATCACCGGCGAGCCGGACGATCCGATCCTGTCGGTGGCGCCGGATCGCGCCCCGGTGACGGTGACGCCGCTTACCGATCTCGAAACACTGGCGCAGACGATCTCCAAATACGATCTGCTCGCGGTTCCGGTCGTCGACCACGGCAAGATCCTCGGCATCGTCACCATCGACGACATCATCGACACCATGATCGAGGAGACGACCGAGGACGCGCATCGCTTCGGCGGCATGGAGGCGCTCGACGAGCCCTACATGAAGATGAGCTTTCTCGCGATGATCAAGAAGCGCGGCGGCTGGCTGTGCGCGCTGTTCATCTCGGAGATGCTGACCGCCAATGCCATGCAAAGCTATGAAGGCGAACTGCAAAAAGCGATCGTGCTCACTTTGTTCATCCCGCTGATCATGAGCTCGGGCGGCAATTCCGGTTCGCAGGCGACCTCGCTCGTCATTCGCGCGCTGGCGCTGCGCGAGATCGGCCTTCGCGACTGGTGGCGGGTGGCGTTGCGCGAATTGCCCACCGGCTTCGTGCTCGGCGCCATGCTTGGCGTGGTCGGCATCTGCCGCATCGCGCTCTGGCAATATATGGGCTTCTACGATTATGGGCCGCATTGGCCGCTGATCGCGGCGACCGTGGGGGCAGCACTCGTCGGCATCGTCACCTTCGGCTCGCTGTCGGGGTCGATGCTGCCGTTCGCGCTGAAACGGATCGGCTTCGATCCGGCGAGCGCCTCGGCGCCGTTCGTCGCCACGCTGGTCGATGTCACCGGCCTGGTGATCTATTTTTCGGTGGCGCTGGTCATCCTGCGCGGCACTTTGTTGTAATAAGCTTCAGGCCTCCCATCGCGGTGGCAACAGCGGCTGCCATGGGGGGTTCTTCAAGATCGAGCGCGCGGGCGTCAATCGACCCGCACGCCGTTCTTCACGCGGTAGGTAGGCTTGTACATGGTGACCAGTTCCTCCGCTGCCGTCGGGTGGACGGCCATGGTGCGGTCGAAATCATCCTTGGTGACGCCGGCCTTCAGCGGAATGCCGAGCAACTGCGCCATCTCGCCGGCGTCCGGCCCGAGGATGTGCGCGCCGAGCACTTTTCGCGTGGCGCCATCGACCACCAGCTTCGTCAGCATCTTTTCGTCGCGGCCCGACAGCGTGTGCCGCATCGTCCGGAATGTGGCGCGGTAGATTTCGATATCGGAGTAGCGCTTGACGGCATCGTCCTCGGACAGCCCGACGGTGCCGATCTCCGGCTGTGAGAAGACGGCGGTCGGGATGGTGTCGTGGTCGGGCGCGGTCGGATTGCCTTTGAATGCGGTCTCAATGAAACACATGGCCTCGTGGATCGCCACCGGCGTCAACTGCACGCGGTTGGTGACGTCGCCGATCGCCCAGATGTTGTCGATGTTGGTGCGGGAATATTCGTCGACAACGATGGCGCCGGTTTTGCCGAGTTCGATGCCGACGCCTTCCAGGCCCATATTCTCAGTGTTGGGGAGGCGGCCGATGGCGAGCATGACCTGGTCGACTGTCAGCACCTTGCCGCCGGTGACCAACGCATCCAGCCTGCCGTCCGGCCGCTTGCGGACCCATTCCGACACGGCGTGGCAGAGGATCTTGATCCCCTTCTTTTCCATGGTTTCGTGCAGCATGTGCCGCAGGTCCATGTCGAAGCGCGACAGTATCTCCTTGCCGCGATAGACCAGCGTGGTGTCGACGCCCAAGCCATGGACGATATTGGCGAATTCGACGGCGATGTAGCCGCCGCCCTCAATCATGATCGCCTTCGGCAGTTGCTTGAGGTCGAAAACCTCATTGGAAAAGATGCAATGCTCGTGACCGGGCAGCGCCGGGTGCGGCGCCGGCCGGCCGCCGGTGGCGATCAGGATCTGGTCGGCGGTGACGGTGCGGTCATCGCCCAGGAGATGCACGACATGCGGGTCGACCAGCATGGCGCGCGAGTGGAACGTCTCGCCGCCGGCGCCTTTCACGTTCTTTTCGTAGATCGCTTCCAGACGGGCAATCTCGCGGTCCTTGTTGGCGACCAGCGTCGGCCAGTCGAAGCTGGCCTCCGGCACCGTCCAGCCATAGCCGGCGGCGTCGGCAAAATGCTCGGGAAATTGCGAGGCATAGACATAGAGTTTTTTCGGCACGCAGCCACGGATGACGCAGGTGCCACCATAGCGGTATTCCTCGGCGATGCCGACGCGCTTGCCGAGCGCTGCCGCCACGCGCGCCGCCCGAACCCCGCCGGAGCCGCCGCCGATGACGAAGAGATCGTAGTCGTAGCCGGCCATGCTGCTGTTCCTTGCCCCAAGAAATGTTTGAGACAGGTAGGCTGCATGAAGCCAAAAGAAAAGCCCGGTTTCCACCGGGCTTTCTGGTCCAGCGGCAAGGATGCCGGTGGCGAAATCAGACGTCTTAGTTCTTCGGCGCTTCCGGCTGGTCACCGTCTGCGGGCGCATCGCCGTCGGCAGGTGCAGCGCCATCGGCGGGGGCAGTTGCGTTCTCCGGCGCAGGCGCGGCCGGAGCAGCGGCCTTCGCGGCGGCTGCCAGCGTTTCGCCGACCTGCTGGGCGAGATCGCGCGCCAGGCCGTTCTGCCAGATGTCGGCGGCCTTCACCAGTTCGCGCGTCACGTTGGGGCCGTTGTCGAGCAGCTTCTTGCCGGCATCGGAATTGTAGAAGGCGGCGATGTCGGTGAGATCCTTCTCGGAGAACACCTTGGCATAGGCGAGCGCTGCTTCCTTCTCCAGATCGGCACGGCGCGAGGCCAGCGCCAGTGCCTTCTCGCTGACGGTCTTGCCGATCAGCTCCTGCATATCAGGGTTCTTCTGGATAAGCTGCTGCTCGAGCGAGGCCGCCGCTTGCGGCAGGATGTTGTCGAACGAGTCGGTCGCGTGGATTGCCGTGACCGCCGCCCGTGCCGCCTTCAGATGCGATTCCGTGATCTCCTGCGAGAATGCCGGGGAGGAGAAGGCGAAAACGGCCGAAGCCGCCAGAACGGCGCAAAGATTGCGAACCCGGTTATGCAACATCATGATCGGTAGAACTCCCTGGTTTTCGGGCGGCATGGACGGTTTGGATGCCGTCGCCGCCGGCGATGATGGCCGCTGACGCCAGCCCGATGAAAAGACCATGCTCGACCACACCAGGAATGGCATGGAGAGCATTCGAAAGCGCTCTTGTATCCGGAATGCGGCCAAAAGATGCATCGAGGATAAAATGGCCGCCGTCTGTAACAAAAGGCTGGCCCCCCGTCATCCTCAATGTAACCGGGCCGGAAAGGCCGAGACTTTTGGCCGCTGCCGCGACCGCGATTTCGGTGGGGCGCAGGCCGAATTGGTTGACTTCGATCGGCAACGGAAACCGGCCAAGGGTGTCGACCATCTTCGAGCGATCGGCAATGACGATCATGCGCTGAGATGCCGCCGCGACGATCTTCTCGCGCAGCAGCGCGCCGCCGCCGCCCTTGATCAGCGTCAGCGCCGCGTCGATCTCGTCGGCGCCGTCGACGGTAAGGTCGAGCTCGGGCGTTTCCTCAAGCGTCGACAGCGGCACGCCAAGTTCGCGGCAAAGGGCTGCAGTGCGCTCCGACGTCGGCACGCCGATGACGGTCAAGCCCGTGGCGATCTTTTCGGCCAGCAGCCGCACGAATTCGTCGGCCGTGGTCCCGGTGCCGATGCCGAGCCGCATGCCGTCGCTGACATGGGCAAGGGCTGCCCGCGCGGCCTCGACCTTCAACTGCCTCGCATCCATGCTCGCCCCGGGGATTTGGCTTGGTTCTGATTTTTCTGGATGCGCGCTCCTAGCACTTTTGCCCGCAGGGTCAAAGACTTTGGCTCGCACCGGCTTGCCTGAAAGAAGCGCAGCCGCTATCGCCTGCCTGCAATGCATCAGCCACAGGATAGGCCATGACCCAACCGATCATCGTGTTCGACCTCGACGGGACGCTGATCGACACTGCGCCGGACCTGCTCGATAGCCTGAACCACAGCCTTGCCGCCAGCGAGCTTGCCGCTGTCGACGAGGCCGGCTTCCGGCGTTTTGTCGGCCAGGGCGGACGGGTGATGATCGAGCGCGCGCATACCGCGCAGCAGAAGTCGTTGGCAGTGGACGAGCACGACCGGCTGCTGAAACTGTTCCTCGATCACTACACGGTCAACATTCCCGGCAAGTCGCGCCCCTACCCCGGCGTGGTCGAGGCGATCGCCCGTTTCGAGGCGGCCGGCTATCTGCTTGCCATCTGCACCAACAAATACGAGGCGAATTCGAAAGCGCTGATCGAGGCGCTCGGCCTGACAAAGCATTTCGCCGCGATCGCCGGCCAGGACACGTTCGCCTTCCGCAAGCCCGACCCGCGCCATCTCACCGAAACCATCAGGCTCGCCGGCGGTGACCCGCACCATGCGCTGATGGTCGGCGATTCGCAGACCGACATCGACACGGCCAAGGCCGCCGGCATTCCCGTGGTTGCCGTCGATTTCGGCTACACCGACCGCCATGTCAGGGAATTCGAGCCGTCGGCGGTGATTTCGCATTTCGACGCGCTGACGCTCGACCTGGCGGAACGGCTGATTGCTGCGGCGACCGGCTGAACGAAACGGGCGAGTGCGCGGCAGCGCCTGCCCTCGCCTATTTCAGGCATAGAAGGCGGGCGCATCGCCTTGACTTCACAACCCTGCCTCCCTTATATCGCGGCTCGCTTGGCCTTCGGGCAACGAGCGGGCGATTAGCTCAGCGGGAGAGCACACCCTTCACACGGGTGGGGTCGCAGGTTCAATCCCTGCATCGCCCACCATTTTCTTTCCCGGAACAGCACACTCCAAGCCAGCACTCCTAGCAGCTGCAACTCGCCCCTTCCCCACCAAAATTCTTCTGCGCAAAGTTCAACGCGCTTGAGTAGCTCGTGTAGCTCTGGAACTGGCATACATCGGATCCGTTCCGCACCTTCATCTGCTCGAGATCCCAGAACGAGACCTCGATGTGATCGTTGGCACAATAGACCGTGTATTTTTCAGGCTCCAGCGCTCGTGCCTTCTGCGCCGGGATGGAGACGGCAGGAATGGAAAGCACGGAAAGTGCAAGCATGATGGCGTGACGTGTGCGCATGTAAAAACCCCGAATGAAAACCAGCCCGTATTATTGCCGCTATCTTGAAGCGCTGCATCACGGCTTTTTGACGAACGACTTCTTTCCGGTGCCCGGCTCGCCGTCAGCTATGTGCTGATCCAGATCTCCGCTGTGTTGGCGCTAATTGGTACCGCTCGGGGGCGCGTGGCCGGCAGCAGGGAGGTCGGCTTGGATTGCGTCCATTCGGTCATGGTGTTCCTGCAAGGCATCGCAGCGCCGCGCGAGCCTAAGCCTTCTTCTTTCGTCTCCGTGATCCCGCCCGCATCGCAATTTCGGTGCCGCGAACCGTTTCGTACTGGTCGGCATCGATCAACGATTGGTCGAAGCTGACGCCGGTCATTTCGGAGATTTCGGTCAGCGGGTACATGGCGCCGATGAGCTCGTCGGAGACGGCAAACTCCAGCTCCGTGTCCGACAGATCCTGTTCGAGGACGAAGCCATAGCTGGCGAGCCCGTCTGTGACGCGCGCCACGATCACCTTCCAGAAACGGCGCGGCACCGGCGCGCGAAGACTTGTTCCCTTGGGGCCTTTGCCGGCAAAGGTTCGGTCGTCATCGGCGAGCACCGGGCCAGCGAAGACACACAGCCGTTCGCTCGCCGCCTCCGACAGGACGTGGTTCTCAAGATCGCCCCAGTTCTTCTCACCGCTGTCGGAGCGGTTGTAGCCCTCGACCTGGGGCGAGCAGTTGGTGACATGGAAGGAGCAGACATTGCCCCTGAGCAGAAGCTCGAAGGTGCTGCCCCAGGCCACGTCATCGCGCCGGACGATATGGCCCTTGTCGAAGGCGCCCTGATCCTGAGTGTAGAAGACATCGGGGATCTGATACTTGTCGTCGAGCCGCAGATCCGGGAACCAGCGCTCGCTGAACAGGCCGCCACGCGAATAGTTGCGGCCCTTTTCCGGCTCGCGCAGATTGCTCTCCTCGGTGACGTTGGAGGCGGTGAACAGGGCCAGCCGCCGCTTGGCGTGCATCTTGAGCGAAAAATTCTGGTAGTCGAGCCGCGTGCCACCGGCCTTGAGCGGCGCCAGCACGGACAGGTCGGTGGCCTCCGGCATCGGCACCACGACGGGCGCGAGCTTGGTGCCGCCAGAGAGAAATTTCTCGTCGTAGCCCTCATAAGCGTCATAGTCGGCGAGCGTTTTGGGAACGAATGCGCCGCCTGGAGGGGTCGGCTTGGCCGCTTCGAGTTCGACCGACTCCGTGACCGCTTCATGGGCAGGAGTTGCGCCGAGCGAGACGGTGATGCGCAACGGCACTTCGAAAGTGACGCTGCCGCCGGGCGAAACGACGACGCCTCCGGATGAAGGCGTCTGGGTGACGACGCCCGCGATCTGCTTAACGCCGCCGACCTCGACCAGGTTTACGCCCTCGGCCGGCGACCCGCTGTCCGCCTTGTTCCACCATGCGCCCCAATCGTTGGGGCCGCCGCTGGCGGCGCCGGAAAAATTGAGGCCGAGGTCGACGACGCGCTGGTCCCTGGCCAGCGCGCCGGTGGGCACGGCGTAGTTGCGTTCGAGATAGCGGCCGGCAAAATGCAGCGCCACGACCTCGCCCGTGGCGAGATTGATCATGCCGGTACCGGAGTTGCCACCGGTCGTCGAGCAGTCATGTGTCGCCGCGCTGACGATCTTGCCGAAACTTTCAGTGTTGAAGCCGCCCTGAAGCATGCCCGGCTGCAGGCGCTTGACCTGGAAGCGGTTACGCATGATCTCCGTCTGGACGTCGATCGCGTTGCGATTGTCGAACGCGGGATAGCCGATGGCGACGACCTCCTGGCGCAGCATATCGCGCGCGTCGGCGACGGCGAGCGACAGCGGCGTGATGTTGTCGGGCAGGCCTTCGACTTCGAGGATCGCCATGTCCCAATAGGGATGGATCATCCGAACATTGCGGATCTTGAAGACGTTTCCCGCCGCCGAATCGCGCTTGAAGTCGATGCCGGCAGCGCGGCCGCTGATGAATTGCAGATTGCGGTCGCCAAGGCCGTCCGCAAATATCTGCGCCACATGACGGTTGGTCATCAGCAGGTTGCGGCCGACGACGAAGCCCGTGCCGCCGTAAGGGATATTGGTGTTCCACAACAGTTCGATACGCCCGATCGCCGGCAGGGCGGCTTCGATGCGCTGCTTTAATGCGGCCTCGCTGGTAAGCTTCGTCCACAGCGAATGGCCAGGTGTCGGAGCGCCGTCGAAAGTCAGCGTCGTAAAGGTGCCATCCTTGATGTCATAGACCGGCCGCAACTCCGGGATGATTATGGCTTCCAGATCGGAAAGCTGCTCGGGCGCGACTTCGGCGCCCCGCGCGAGGCTCTCCATGCCAGCGCGCGCCGATTCAAACGCCGCCTCCGTCTTGCCGGCTTCCGCAGGCGCAAGGGATTCCAGAGCGCCGCCTGCCATCGTCTCCACGTTGCCGAGGACTGATTCAGTCCCCTCGCCCCCGGTGACGAGATCGAGATATTGACGGATTCGCTGCTCTCTGCTGACCGGCATAGTCGCCCTCAAAGGTTCTGTCGAAGAAAAGAAATGTATTGCCCCATTTTAGACTGGTGCAATTCTGACTGGCAGGCAAGGAAACAAATCAACTCGCGTCGAAGATGACCGGAGTGCAACGTCGGCATGTCTCTTGCCGCAGTCGCTCGCGCGATGTATGACGCTCGCATTATTTCAGCGATGCTGTATGTGATCTCCGTCACAGACGCTCACGCTGTTTGCGCCCACCTATCGCAACGGGTGGAAGGGCCATTGCGGCCGCTCGGTTTTACAGAAATTTTATCACCTATCCATTTTTATCAGTTGGCGCCTGCACGCGCGGCTCCTCACCGCCGCGCGTGCAGGCGGCTTTCCGCCCGGCACGAGCCAGGCACTGGGCGCGACCACTGCGCCAAGCCTTTACAAGGCGTAATCGCAAGGGATGAACGCCGGCCTTTGACGCGGTGCACTCTTGCCTTAGACTTCGGCCCTTAAACTTCGCCGATTGCGGCAATTGGGAATTTGGAACATGGCTTTTGGCGGCCCAAACGACAGAAACGATCTGCCGCGCCTGGCACGCATCGATCCAAAGCTGTTCGATATCCTGTTCAGCGGCTGCAAGGTCGAGCGCTACGCCGCCGGCCAGCATCTGTTCGTCCAGGAAGATGCCGCCGACCGGATCTACGGGGTGATGAGCGGCACGGTGGAAATCTCGATCTATTCGCCTGGCGGGCAGAAGCTGGTGGCCAATATCGAGCTGTCGCGCAGCCTCGTCGGCGAGATCGGCGCGCTTGACGGGCGGCCACGCACCGCCACCGCCATCTGCCTGACCGCTTGCGAGCTGGTTTCGCTCAGCAGGACACAACTATTTGATCGCATTGAGAAAAATCCACTGCTGGCATGCGCGATGATCGAACTTCTGTGCGCCCGGCTGCGCTGGGTCAGCGGCGAACTCGGCGACCAGGCCTTCTTCGGCATCGAGGCGAGGCTCGCCAAACGCCTGGTCTTCCTGGCCAAGGTGATGGCCGACAGCGCCGGCTGGATTCCGATCTCGCAATCGGAACTCGGAGAGTTCCTCGGCGCCACGCGCGAGTCCGTCAACAAGACGCTCAACGACTGGCGCAACCGCTCGTTCATTGCCATCAAACGCGGCGGCCTGCGCATCACCGACACCGGGGCGCTGCGCCATATCGCCGAATCGCAGGACGACGACTGACGCCGAATCAGAGCCGCGAAATTAGGTAGCGCAGCGCCGAGCGGCTGGGCATGAAGAAGTATCCACCCCCCTTGGTGGTGACGAATTGCGGCATGTCACGGAGCGTCGTGACCTTTTCCCATGACGGAATGGTGAACCTGCCATCACCGCCGCGCGAACCAATCGTCGGGTCCTTTTCATCGACGAGGCCCTGGAACGTGGCCGACGAAACCCAGGTCTGCTGAATGAATTCGTACTGGCGCTCTATGTCGGCGTTGAGGCACATGAACAGCAGCCCTTTCTCGACCTTGCCATTCTTGCCGTCGTGCTTCTCATAGGTACGGCCGACCCGCAGGATACGATGGCGCTTGCCGATATTGATCTGCGTATCGCGGTCCTCACCCAGCGAGTCGCGTGGGTTGGAACGGCGAATGTGGGCACCAAGCGGGCAGCGATGGCCTTGCGGATCCTCGGCGCCAGCGGCGAAGTCGTTGTCGATGACGCGTCCCGGATGATCGGGGTTTCGCACCAGCGAGCTACCGTTCTGCCAGCGGCCGAGCATCTTGGCGGCAATCCAGTCTTGCGTGATGGCTTGGTTGCCGAGTTGGCTCGCGACCAAGGCTGCAGCCTTTTTGCAGTAGTTGTTGAAGACGTCGACGTGCTGCTCGAACTGGCGAATAACCAGGAATGAACCGTTGCGCCCGAAATCGCGCGGCGGTGGCGGCAGGCCCGGAATCAGCCGGCTACGGCGCACCTGCGAAAGGATTCCGGTCCGATCGCGTGATGCGCTTACCGAGGGCGAGGCTGGATAGAACCCATGCTCATCACGATAGCCGAACAGGAACTCGCCGGGCGCGACCAGATGCATGGGCGCGGCGCCCCTGCTGGCGCGGGTCGTGCCCCGGACAATCGGCTGCGAAATCCCGTCCGCGAAACCGAAATGCTCGTAGGCTGGCCCACGTTCCGACCGATCGTCACGCTTTGCCCCGTCGGACGATTTCGTCTTCGTGTCGGTCGGACCCCGGTTTACGGCGAGCGGCAGTTCGGCGACGACCTTCATGCCTGCACCGGTCGTCTTTCGTCTCACGGTGGCAATCTCGGTCTTCAACCGTCCCGGGTCTTCAGCATAGCAGACGATGACCAGGTCCACAGGGTTCTCCAACGACCCCCACTCCCATTCGTCCGGGCCGTCGCGGCCTCGGTCGTCCAGTATGCGCCCACGCTCGGGATTGCCCATGCCATGGCGAAAGGCGATCGGAAATGTTTCCAGTGGATCGCCCTCCACACCCTCGTCGAGCCCAAACTGCCGCAGGCCACCGGGACCAAAGGCGACTATCATAGCTCGCCCGGCGGGCCTGCCTTCGCCGAAACTCGTCTGCTCGACAACGAAATCGAGCCAGGCTCTGCGCTTGGGCGCCGGCAACTTGTCCGGCACCCGGATCGCAAGCATATGCGAATAAGCGAGCGGGCCGAGCGGGCCGAAGAAGATGGACTGGATCTCGCCGGTTTCCAGCTGCTGCTCGAGAGGCGCCGGAAAGGCAGAGCTGATATTGGCCAGCAGCGAAGTGGTCTTTTGAACGGTGGTTGTTTCGCTCGCCGGGCGCCGTAGCGAACCGAACAAGCTCAGCCAGTCGCGCGCCTCGTTGCCGACGGCGGAAGCAATGCCGCGCCTGACCCGGGAATTGATCCGGATGCGCTCTGTGTTGATTTGGGGATAGGCGGAGTACCAGAACAGGGTCGGCACCTGCTGGCGCCGCGCCCAGCGCTTGAAACGATCGCCGTCGCGCGCGCCGTCCAGGAACAGCCATCGTGTGCGTGGATAGCCCACGGTGTTGCTCCACACGCCGGTCAGGCCAGCGGACGCCTTGGCGATGAAGTCCTCAAGATAGCTTTCCCAGCTGCCGCCGTAGTTGGAGAAGAACATCAATCGGTTGGAGCCGGGCAGCAGTATCCAGCGGGCGAAATGGATGGTGTTGATGGTGTTGAGGAAGCCTGGCTTGAATACCTTCTGGGCAGCTATCGAGATCAGGTAGAAAGAAAACCTGAGCGCCAGCCGCCGCAGAATGCCGGCCTTCATCGTCGAAATCGCAGTCAGATGGTTTTGTGCCGCGTGGCCCTCCTTGACGAGTATCGCGTTCAATTCAGATATGCCGATCGATGTGCTTTCCGGCCGATCCCTGTCCTCGCGGCGTCGCAGCGCCAGCAAGCACGAAAACGCCAGCAGCGCCGCTGCCACCAACACTCCAAGTCCCGACAACAGAAGTGAGGTGATTGCTACGGCTATGGCGGTGAAGGAGATTTCCTGGGAACTGATGTCGATAGATCTGCCGAACACCACACCGTAGGTCATGTACCAGCAAGCAGCCCAGATGATCGCCACCGTGACGAAGACCGGTGGTACCAGCAACGTCGTCATCAGGGCACGGCCCCAATGACCCGGCGGCTTTTCCAGCAGGCTCTCGGCCGGCTCGAACGCCCAGGCAAACGTCCCTAATGACTGGACATGCTGGCGAACTTCAGCGAGCACGGCGGGAGCGTTGCCGGCGCCTTTGCGTGGCCGCTCGACGATGTCGCGGACGGCTTCGAAAAGCTGCTGCTCGGCCTTGATACGCTGGACCGAGTGCCCCGGCGTGCCCGAAAACACCAGTCCGGCATTGCTGCCGAAGGACGGCGATATGTCGACATTGTGCTTGCGCAGGAAATCGTTCAATGCGCCGCCATCGCGCAGATCGCAGACATCCTTGAAGATCGGCCGCAGCCGGTGCCCGATGGCGTGCGTGACCGCATCGATGACATCGTCGATGCTGCCGTCACCGGAAATCTCGAGAACCAGAGCTCCTTTTTCCTGACCGGAATCAGCGCCGATCTCGCCGGTGCCGACCACGGTCAGGCTGGTGAAGTGGACGGTGCCGGCAATGTCGAGCGCGGTGCGGATATCTTCGACGGCCGGGTTGCCGAGGCTGGCAACCTTGTCGCGGACAGCATCCAGCGACGCGGATCGGGTGACCGGGCAGACCACCGTCACCATGGACTGCGTTACGGTGCGGCAGAGTTCTGCCCGTTCGAAATCGACCTTGAGGGTTTCGGGATAGGCGCCGATGCGGGTCATCCGCCCGGCCTTGCCGGGCATGCGGCGCACGCCCTGCTTCTGGAACAGGGCGCGCAGGCTTTCGCCGATCTGGATCCTGGCGATCTCGGCGCCGATGCACTGATGAATGCCGTGGCCGAACACCATGTAGTCGCGATGCGGGCGCGATGTGTCGAACTGATCCGGGTTCTGCACGGCGTCCGCATCGAACATCGCCGACAGCGTCGCCGGCATCACCACCGTGCCGGCTTTCACCAGGCGCTCGCGGCGCGTGCCCTTGCCGATGATCGCGTCGCGGGCCGTGTAGCGCCAGGGGCCGACCCAGATCGGCTTGAAGCGCATGGCTTCAAGGACGGCCCTGTCGAGCTTGGCGGTATCGTTTTCGGCCAATGCGGCATCGATAGCCTGCCGTGCGTCGGGCCGCGACAGGATCACGTCGAGGCAATTGCCGGCGGCCAGCACATTGGTCGGGACGAAGCCGGCGATCATGCCCAGCATGATCGAATTGAGGTCATCCCGCGACAGGCGGCCCTGATCCATCTGGACAACCAGCCTCGCCAGCGGTTGCTCGGCCTTCAAGCCCCGGTCCCTGGCCGACTGAATGGAGCGATCGATGACTTTGAGAAGACGGTCGCCCGCCACCACTGCGAGTTCGCGCATGACGGGGCTCGCCGTCGGGTCCGAAAAGAACAGCGCACTCAGCGCGATCGCCCAGTCGGCGAATTCGGATTCATCGTCCATCTCGACGCCCAAATAATCGCGGCAGATGTGCACCGGGACGATCTTCATCAACCTGGAGATCGCATCGAAGCCGGGGCTGGCGCGCGTCATGATCTCTTGCGAATGACGCGCCGCGATCGGCCTGACGGCGGCTTCGACCTCGGCCGGCGGGAATGCACTCAGCACCGACGATTTCATGCGCCGGTAGTCGGCGCCGTCCTGCATGCCGAGGATGAAGTTCGATCCGCGGGCAAGCTCGGTCATTTCCGGGCCGTATGGGGTCTGGAATTCGTCGCCGCGCTCCAATATGTCGCGGACATCGGCGTTCTTGGTGACCACCAGAACACCGAAGAGCTTGCCGGTCGGGCGGATACGCCGCAACAGGGAAAGCGCCCAGCGGGGGTCTTCGGCCAGAGACCCGACGATGCGCGCAATCAGCCCTGTCTTGCGGATCCGGCCGAGATCGAACGGCGGCATTTCCGACAGCGGGCGCTGGTTTTTCTGGGCCACGCGAATAGCGTCGAAATACTTCAGTTCGGTCATGCGCGTTCAAGCCCCCCGGCTATCCACGTTATTGCGATGCCGGCCGTTCAACGCCTAGGTTTGCATCGGTTGCACGTATGTGAATCTTTTCACAGTTGGTCCATGTTCCAGCCAGCATTGACGCCATGTTCATTTGGCCAGTCGGAAATTGGCGACGAGGATCTCGTTCGCGGCCTTGTCGGTGAACGGTATCCAGCGCACACGCTGTTCTGAAAAATCGGGATGCCGGGTGGTGAAAATGGTCATCTCGCGCCGCGCCTGTTCCGGCCGGCCGCTTCGCATCAGCGCGCCGATCTTCAGGAACCTGGAATAGAAATAGCCGGGAGACAGGTTGAGCGAGCGGTCAGCGGCAGCGATCGCCGCCGGCCAGTTCTCGACCAAACAATAGGCCGCCGTCAGTTCCCCCAGATTGTGGAAGCGGTAGAGGTCGAACGGGCTCAATCGCTCGGTATCGAGAAAGAACGGTATTGCGGTCGCGGCATTGCCGAGCAGCAGCTGGGCGCTGCCCATGGCCGAGCGCGCGAAGGCAAAGCTCGGATTGATGTGGATCGCTTCCTCGAGATGGTCGACGGCCGACCGCGGTTCGCCGCGCATGATGTCGACGGCGCCGAGATGGGCGTGCGGGCGCGCATCCAGGCTGTCCACCAGCAACGCCTTGCGGGCAAACTGCTCGACCTTGTCCAAATCGTCGCTGTCGCCGAAACGCAGCCATGCCCGCCAGAAATACCACCACGCCATTTCGTTGAGCACGGCGCTCGAATTGGCGTCTTCGCGGTAGGCCTTCTGGAAGAACTCGAGTGCGGTTTCGGTGTCGCCGCGGGTGCGCCGGTTCATGTGCCAGCGTCCGCGTCGCACCAGTTGCCAGGTCTCCAGGCTTTCCCAGGGAACCTGGAAGGTGCGTGCCTGTTCCGCCCGGTCGACCTCCTTGTCGAGGATCGAAACGATCTCAGCGCCGATCTGGTCGCGCAGGTTGAAGATGTCGACCAGATCTCGATCGAACCGCTGGGACCACACCAGCCGCCCGTTGGACGCGTCGGCCAGCGAGGTGTTGAGGCGGATCTGGCCACCATTGCGCGTCAGCGTGCCGCTGACGATGTAGCGCGCGCCGAGCGCGTTGCCGATCACCCGCGTGCCCAGCGTGTCGTCGCGGAACTGGAAGCTGGAGCCCTTGGCGATGACCGACAGCCATCTGGTGTTGGAAAGACCATAGATGATGTCCTCGGCGATGCCGTCGGCCATGTAGCCGATGTCATGCTCGCCGCCATCGGCGTGGAAGGGCAGGACGGCGATCGCCGGCGGCCCCTTGGACGACAGCTTCTGCTGCGCATTGGCCTGGGGGATGGCCGCGAACGACTGCGCCGGCGAGGATCCGTTGCCGCTGCGGCCGGCGATCAGAACGCGCACCGGCAAGGCGATGTTCTTCAGCATGAATTCGCCGAGATCGGTGAATTCGGCCGCCGTCTTGTCCTTCACATGGTGCCAGGTCGTCTCCGAAACGGCGAGACCGTCGCCCGGCGCGAATTCCTGGATTCTCGCCGCGATGTTGACGTCGTCGCCGTAGAGGCGGCCACCACGCACGATGACGTCGCCGGTGTTGATGCCGGCGCGAAACGGCATGCGCATGTCGTCGGCAACCTCGGCGTTGAGGGCGACGATGCGGCCCTGGAAATCAAAGGCCGCGCGCAACGCCTCGATCGGATTGCCGAACTCGGCCATGATGCTGTCGCCGGCGTCGCCGAACGTGCGGCCGCCAAATGTGCCACAGCTGTCGGCGATGATGTCGCGCCGTTCCTCGAATGCCGCGACAGCAGACTCGTCGTCGATGCCCATCAGCCGCGAGAACCCGACGGCATCGATAGAAATGATTGTCGCCAGCTGACGGGTGTAGTTCCGTACAGCCATGTTCGAGCCCCCGCTCCCTTTCTGGTTCTGGTCCAGCACAGGCGACGACCCGTTCCTGAAACACTTCGCCGCGCGCTGAGAGATGAAGATTCCGGCGGGGTTGGCGCGCCATGCCACCCCGCCGGGACCAGAAGTCTAGCAGGGTCTTGGGCAAAGCTCTACCACCATCGGGTTGTCCAGCGCGGGCCGTGGCAGCACTCATGGTTGGCCGGCGGTTGATGCAAATATTGGCGTGCCGTCGCTCTGAGCGCGGCGATCCAGGGCTTCACGGAACCTGCGCGACGTCAGCTCTCGGAACAAACTGTGCTGCCTGCGAGTTTCCGGTGCGGTTCATACCAACGTGAAATGAGGGTAATCATGCGAAATCTTGTTCTGGCGACCGGTGTCGTCGTTCTTCTGGCCGGCTCGACGGCCTTTGCCGCGGATGACAGCCCACTGCCGCCGACGAATGCCCAGAAACTGTCGGCAATCATCGCCAAGGTCGAGCAGCGCGACGGCTTTCGCTATGTGAAGGAGGTCGACTGGGACAAGGACGGGTACACCGTCACCTATTACACCGCCGACAAGGCGAAAGTCGAAATCACCTTCGATCCCGTAACAGCCGAACCAAAATAGCGCCGATACCGCACCGCTTCGGCAATTCCGTCCGCCGCACTTTTTGCCTAGGATGGTGGCAGTTGTCGGACAACGGGGCGACCATGCTTTCTTCCAATCGAATTGCCAACTCGCTTGCGCTTGTGATCGCACTGGCTGGCCCGGCGGTCTGCCTTGGTCCAGCGCGTGCCGACGGGCCGTCCTTCGACTGCCGCAAAGCCAGCCTGCCGGTGGAAAAGGCGATCTGTGCCGACCCGCAACTGTCGGCAATTGATGCCTTGGTCGCCAAGGCCTTTACGGGTTTCGAGCCAGCCTTTGGCCGCGACAAGCGCAAGATCGCCCGTGCGCTCATCACTGACAGGAACGCCTGCGGGCAGGATGCCGCCTGCATCGTCAGTGCCCAAAACAATGCGCTGCAGACCTACGGCAATGCGCCGTCCTGGGTGCAGGATTACAACATCGCCCTGATCGGCAAGAAGGCGCTCGACACCGCAGCCCGCCATCCAGGCAGCCCCGACCAGCCCCTGCCCTCGTCGATCGGGCAATGCGCCTTCACCCACATCACGGCGCTGACTACGCGGCTTGGCGACGACCCGCTGGAAACGGCCAGTCCTGAAGCCGGCAGTCTGGCGCGGTTCAGCAATGGCGGCGCCGGGGTTTCCTACGAGCGGGAGCCTGGCCTTGCCAGTTCGAAAGCCGGCGATCCTGTCGTCATGTGCCTGATATCGATCCCGAGGGATTGTCCGCAGGGCGACGAGCGCGGGCGGGTCTATTACGGCGTCGACCTCGCGATAAAAGGCACATGGGTTTTGCCGGATTCACAACATCTATGCGGCGGCGCCTGAAGATTTGCCGCAAAGCACTGCTGGATGCACTCTTGCGCCGATCCGCCTTTGATGGCTGAGTGCGCGTAACAGTTGCAGGGCACGGGGGTGCATGGCCATGGTTAAGCATGTTTTGAAGCGCATTCTGATGATGCTTGCCGGCTATTTCGTTTCGGTGCTGATCGGATTGTTCGCGGTCGTGGCGATATATTGCGCACTCGCCGTATTGCCCAACGCGCCGGACTATTTCGGCGCCATGCAATTTTCGCCCATTGTCGTGCTGCTGTGGCCGCCGCTCGGCATGGTCGTCTATTTCCTGACGATCGTGCTGACCGGCCTGCAGACGCTGATCTTCGCGCTGCTCGCCGAATTCTTTGCCCTGCGCAATTTCCTGGTGCACATGCTGTTTGGCGCCGCTGCCGCTGCAGCCGGCTTCTTCCTGGTCTGGCCGGCCGCGGAAGAGGATGCCGGACGCTGGGCCGATATCGGCATCATCGCCGCCGCCGGCCTCGTAGCCGGCCTGGTCTATTGGCTTATCGCGGGCCGCGACGCCGGCTTCCGGCGTCCGCTCATCCAGCGCTGATCGCAGGCAACGGGCGACCGTCCATCGGCCAAAAATCTAATAAAACCAGAGAGACAAAGTGAGTTCCTCGTTTCGTTGAACGAGGAACTCCGCTGGTTCAGCTCGTCGGCGAACGCACCGCTTCGGTCGCGTCCAGCGCCTGCATCAGCCGCGTGTCGCGGTCGTAGACGTCGTTGAAATATTCGACTTTGCCGGACAGGTCCGGCCAGGCAGTGAAGTAGGAGACATAGACGGGAATCGTGCGTGTCACGTCTTCGCTGGCATGGCCGTGCTTGAGCTTTTCGGCGATGTCGTCGACCGAGACGCCGAGCACCGCCGCCGCCATCCCACGTGGATCCTGAAGGCGAATACAGCCATGGCTGAGCGCCCGCATATCGCGCTGGAAGAAGGATTTTTGCGGCGTGTCGTGCATGTAGATGGCGTGCTTGTTGGGGAACAGGATCTTCAGTTCGCCCAGCGCATTGGCTTCGCTCGGCTGCTGGCGCACGCTGTAGGGAATGTTGGCGCCGTAGGCGCCCCAATTGACCGAGGAAGAGGGAACCCGCCTGCCGCGCGAATCGGTCACCTCGTAGCCGGCACGGTCGAGATAGCCCGGATCGCCACGCAGCCTTGGCAGCATCTCGTTGACGATGATCGACTGCGGCACGCCCCAATAGGGATGGAAATCGACCTGCTTGATCTCCTTGAAGAAGAAGGCGGTCTGGTTGGTGGTCCGGCCGATGACGACGCGGGTCTTCAGCTTCTCCTCGCCATTGTCGATATAGCTGGCGGTGAAGGCGGGCTGGTTGATGAACACCCGCGGGCTGCCGAGATCGGACGGCATCCAGCGCAATTCTTCCAGCGCGACCTGCACCTTCTGCAGCCTGTCGGCCTTGGACGTGCCGGCGAGCGAGGCGACGGTGCGCGGGCCGATGACCCCATCGCCCTTCATGCCGGCCTTCACCTGCACGGCCTTGATGATCGGAACCAGTTCGGGAACATAGACATCGCTGGTGCCGAGACGAGACAGGATCTCGCCATAGGCGCCGCCCATCTCGTCGTCGAGATTGCGCGCGATCAGCGTCAGCAGCTTCGGCAGTTCGGCGCTGGTCTCGCCGGGCTTCAGCAACAGCTTGGGATCGACGATGATTTCGTTTTCGGCGCTCGCCTGCAGCGATTCAAGTTCGACGCGCAGCGCCTGATATTCCGCGTTCTGCGGGTGCCGCGATTCGAGGTAGGTGCGCACTTCCTGGGTGTGAGCCAGCGTCTTGAGCGCGCCTTCCATGTCGACCGGCTTCGGCGGAAATTCATAGTAGCCGGTGATGCGATTGGGATCGACGCGCCCGCTCTGGGCGTCACGGGCATAGCGCAGTACGCGCGCCGACAGCGCCATCTCGAAGCGGACGAGTTCCTTCAGATGGGCGTCGGCATCGACTGCCGATGCGTTGGCTGCCGGCACTTCGACCGTGTAGTCAGCCGACGTGAGACCATAGCTTGCGGCTTCGCCAAGCACCCGCACCGCATCCTGGGCGCGGGCATTGGGATTGCCTTCGTTCACCCAGATGAAATCAGGATTGGCAGAGTAATAGGCAATCAGTGCCTTGGCGATATCGGGCTCGGCATAGAGTTCATAGTCGCTGAGGCCTGCAACGGCTTCGCGGAAGGCAGTGCTGGTCGCCGACGGCACAAAGGCGGCGTCTTCAGCTGTTGCCACCTGGGGAGGTGCTGCCACCAACGCGGCAAAGTCGACGCGCACCAGCCGGTCGGCCTTGTAGGTGTAGTAGGACGGGCTGCTGATCCTGGTGCCGCCACCGCCCGACACGGCGGGCTTCGGCTTGCGCTTCGGCGGCGGCGGGAATTCGCCTTGCGGCCTGTGCTTGACGCCACCGCCGAACAGCATGTCGAACAGGCCTTGCGCGCTTGCCTGCGGCACACCGAAGGCCAGTGCTGCCGCTACTGCAAGCGGCATCACGGCGGCTTTATTTCCGAGGAATCTCATTAATCACCCGCTCCGGCTGCAAGCCGGCTCCCGTTCCGCGCCGCTAGACGATCTTGCCAACCGCATGGCGGATGTAAGGCGCTACTATACCGATTCATACCGATTTCGTTAAGCTTCCATAAATTTCCGCGGGCCTGTTGCAGAACGGTTTCACAACATCGTGACGTCTGGAGCGGCGTTGCCGCCCCAGACCGGTCAAAGCTGCTGCTGCTTCAGGCGTTGGCGCCACCGTCGATGGTGAGCGCGGCGCCGGTGACGAAGCGCCCTTCCGGACCGGCGAGCCAGGCAACCATGCCGGCGATCTCGTCAGCCTTGCCGAAGCGGGGCGTCGCCATCTTCCGCCGCTGGTGTTCGGCATGCGGGCCTTGGGCCGGGTTCATGTCGGTGTCGGTCGAACCGGGATGAACGACATTGGCGGTGATGCCGCGCGGACCGAGGTCTCGCGCCAGCGCCTTGGTCAGGCCGACCAGCGCAGCCTTGCTGGTCGAATAGGCGCTGAGGCCGGTGTCGGTGACGCGCTCGGCCAGATTGCTGCCGATCGAAATGATGCGGCCGCCCTCGCCCATGTGAGCCGCTGCCGCCTTCGAGGCCACGAACGGCGCTCTCAGACTGACCTCAATGGTCTCGTCAAAGTCGGCCAGCGACATCTGTTCGATGGGCGCCGCGCGCCAGATGCCGGCGCTGTTGACCAGGATGTCGAGCCGGCCGGAGGCATTCACCGCCTCGGTGACCGAATTTTCGATGGCGGCAGCGTCGCGATTGTCGGCCTGAATGGCGATCGCGCGACCACCTGCCGCTATAATCTCGGCGACGACAGCTTGGGCCGGCGCCGCACTGTTGACATAGGTGATGGCGACGTCGGCGCCATCGGCCGCGAGCCGCTTCGCAATCGCAGCACCAATGCCGCGGCTGCCGCCGGTGACGAGTGCTGCCTTGCCGTTCAATCCGTTCGCTGACATGTCATGCTCCTTTTATGTAACGATCGATACATAAATCTGGCAACCTTGCCTCGCGACGTCAAGTGAATTATGTATCGGGCAACACAGAAAAGATCGTCATGCCGGAAAGAGGCCGTCCCCGCACCTTCGATCGAACCGCCGCCTTGCGGCAGGCGATGGAGCTGTTCTGGGCCAAAGGCTATGAGGGCACCTCGATCGCCGACCTGACCGCGGCGATGGGGATCAGCTCGCCCAGCCTCTATGCCGCCTTCGGCAGCAAGGAGGCGCTGTTTCTGGAAGCGACCGAGTATTACACCCGCAACGAAGGCACCGAGATCTGGAGCGCGCTGGACGAAGCGCCGACGGCATGCCAGGCGATCGAGAATTTCCTGCGCCAGACGGCAAAAGCGTACTCTCAGGACGACCGCCCGCAGGGCTGTCTCATCGCGCTGGGCGCACTGCACCAGGATTCAAGCAGCGGCGCGATCTGCGATGATTTGCGCCGCCGCCGCGCCGAAAACCACACCCTCTTGCTGAGACGGCTGGAACGCGGTGTGGCGGAAGGCGAATTGCCGGCGGGCTTCGACAGCAACGCGGCGGCGACCTTCTATGCGACGGTCCAGCACGGCATGTCGATCCAGGCCCGCGACGGCGCCTCGTGCGACGCGCTGATGGCCACAGTGGCCGGAGCGATGGCAGCGTGGCAGGGGCTGGTCGGAACAGCGTGACAAAGCGCGGAGCTTGTGCTGGAAATCCAGTCGGCGGCGAAATGCGCCGGGAGGGATCATCCGTGAAAAAAGGGTATCGCGAGTTGCTCGACGAGGCCAATGCCGAGATCGAGGTGGTCTCGCCCGAGGAAGCGGCCGGGCTGCTCGACGACGAGGACACCATCTTCGTCGACCTGCGCGATCCACGCGAGATCGAGCGGGACGGCCAGATCCCCGGCGCCAAACATGTCACTCGCGGCATGCTGGAATTCTGGATCGATCCCGAAAGCCCCTACCACAAGCCGTTCTTCGCCTCGGGCAAGAGCTTCGTCTTCTTTTGCGGGCGGCTGGCGCTCGGCGCTGGCCACCAAGACGGCGCAGGATATGGGGCTGTCGCCGGTCAAGCACATCCTTGGCGGCTATACCGCCTGGAAGGCGGCCGGATTGCCGGTCGAGCCGGGCGGCAAGAAGAAGGGCTAGCTTCACCGCTCCGGCGTTGTCGGTGTCGGCCAATACACCCATTGGAATCAATGCAGTATCGGCTCGCGCTCGTTTTTGACAAAGGTGACGGCGCGTTCGATGACACCTTTGTCGGCGAGAATGCGACGGTGGCCGAGCCCATCGGCCCAGTGCAGCCGCACATGGCTGCCGGCGCCGGCGTAGCGCCTGGCATGGTCGGCCGGAACTTCGCGGTCGTCCGGCGCGTGGATGACCAGCGTCGGCACCGGCGCTTCGGCCAGCTGGCGATCGCCGGTGAATTCGTGCAGCGGCCGGCCCGACAACCTTTTCACCTGATCGGCCATGGAAACCTGCGAACGCGGGCCGACGTTGAGCATGCGGCTGAAGTCGGCGAAGATCGCCGGCAGGGAACTTGGCGCGGCCACCAGCACCAGCCGCTCGGCCGCCACTGGGTAGATACCCCTGATCGAACCGGCAATGGCATTGGCGGCGACGGCGCCACCGAAGGAATGGCCGACGATCGCCTTGAACGGACCGAACCATTCGCCGGCGACCCTGACCGCCTCGACCGCATTCACCATGTTGAGATGCCGGCCCAGCGACTGGCCATGGCCCGGCAGGTCGAGCGAGGCGACCCGGTAGCCCGCATCGCGAAAACCTTCGATCAGCGCGCGCATATATTCCGTGCGCGAACGCCAGCCATGGACGACCAGCACCGTGCCGGCGGACGCCCTGCCCGGCTCGGGCCGGAATTCGTGCACCATGACGCAGCCGGCCTTGGTCGGCAGCCGATGATGGCGCGCCTCGGCCATGAAGCCGGCGGCGCGGTCGACCGCACGCCGTTCACCGTCGCTGAGCGCCTTGACGCTGGGCGTGCGGCAGAACAGTTCGAAGGCGGCGCGCCCGCTCAGGCGGGGCGCCACATGCTCGGCGGCGCGGAACACGCCCCGGATGACCTTCAGTCCAAATGATGCCATAGTGGCGATCCATCCATTCCGTTCAAGCATGAACATAATAGTTCAAACATGAACATTAAACAAGAGCTGCCCTGGGACAACCCGCGCTTTCGCAACTGGGTCGCGGTGGCGCGCGCCTGCCATGTGCTGGAGCGTGCGCTGGCGGTAAAGCTGGCGCCGCTGGATCTCAAGCCGGCGCAGCTCGACGTGCTGATGAACCTCTATCGCCATCCCGGCATGTCGCAGCACGATCTCGCCCGCAAACTGCTGGTCGGCCGCTCCAACATCACCATGCTGTTGCCGCAGCTCGAGGCGCGCGGCCTGCTGCGCCGCGAAGGCGACGAGAAGGACAAGCGCGTGCTGCGGCTGACGCTTACCGAGGCCGGCACGGAGCTTTTGATGAAGGCGCTGAAGGTGCATATGGCGCTGATCGAAAAGGCGATGAGCCAGTCGACAGCGGAACAGTGCGACATGATCGGCGAACAGATGCGCAAGATCTATGACGTGCTGAAGGATACCTGAGCCGTTCGATCCACGCGCCTCCCACCTCACCACATCGTCTTCTTCGCCCGCTCCGGCCATTCCTTGTCGTAAGTACCGGCATCGATATTCTTGCGGCTGGTGACTTCCAGGATTGTTCCGGGTGTCGGCAGCGATTCCGGGTCGACGTGCTTTGCCGGGTTCCACAGCTCCGAGCGAACGATGGCGCGGGCACACTGGAAATAGACCGAATCGACATCGACCACGGTGACCGAGCGCGCCGGCTTGCCTTCGACGGCGAAGGAGGCGCAAAGCGCGGCGTCGGTGGTGATGCGGGCGCGGCCGTTGACGCGCAGCGTCGTGCCCGAACCCGGCACAAGAAACAGCAGCCCGACGCGCGGATCGCGGATGATGTTCTTAAGCGAATCGGCGCGGTTGTTGCCGCGCCTGTCCGGCATCATCAGCGTTTTCGGGTCATGCATGCGCACAAAGCCGGCGAGATCGCCGCGCGGCGAACAGTCCAGCCCTTCCGGCCCGCTCGTCGCCAGGGCGACAAAAGGCGAGGCTTCGATGAAGGCGGCATATTCGGGAATGACGTGGTCGAGTTCCTTGACCGTCGACGCTTCGCCGGGCAGGCCGTAGAGGGCTTCGAGCTGTTCGACCGTGGTGATGTCAGACATTTTCCCGTCTCCGAACCGTTGCCAGCGTTACCCCCAGTCAATGACGTTTTGCCGACAGTGCCGAACTAGCGGTCGCGGCTCAGTCCCTTCTCCTGGAGCTCGGCGAGATAGGCATTCCAGCGCGCGTCCTTTTCGTGGCCAAGCGTGTGCAGGTAATTCCAGGTGAAGATGCCGGTGTCGTGAAAATCGTCGAAGGTGATGCGCACGGCGTAGTTGCCGACCGGCTCGATCTTCAGGATAGCAACGTTACGCTTGCCGGGAACCGTCACCCGCTGGTCCGGCGAATGGCCCTGCACCTCGGCCGAGGGTGAAGCGACGCGCAGCAGTTCGGCCGGCAGTACGAACGGCCGATGATCGGGAAAGGTGACGGACAGCAGTTTTCTGTCCTTCGAGACCCTGAGTTCCTTCGGCGCCGTCATTGTTCTGCATCCCGCATCGATCCGCCCTTCCCTACGCTGCTTCGCGCGGGCGGAAAAGGCCATTTGGACCCGGCCGACATCGGATGTCGGCCAGGGAATGTCACCAAAGATCGAGAGCGGCTATCTTGAATGGCGGGTTGGATCGTATCACATAGCCGTATATAACGGCACCACTCGCAGCATTGGAAACGCTTGAACGCATGGACATGATCGATCCCTTCGGTCGCACGATCAGCTACTTGCGCGTGTCGGTCACCGACCGCTGCGATTTCCGCTGCACCTATTGCATGGCCGAGGACATGGCGTTCCTGCCCAAGAAGGACCTGCTGTCGCTCGAGGAACTCGACCGGCTCTGCACCGTCTTCATCGAAAAGGGCGTGCGCAAACTGCGCCTCACCGGCGGCGAGCCGCTGGTGCGCAAGAACATCATGCATCTGGTGCGCCAGCTGTCGCGGCACTTGAAGAGCGGCGCGCTGGAAGAGTTGACGCTGACCACCAATGGCTCGCAGCTGTCGCGCTTTGCCGCCGAGCTTGCCGATTGCGGTGTCGAGCGCATCAATGTCTCGCTCGACACGCTCGATGCCGACAAGTTCCACGCCATCACCCGCTGGGGCCATCTCGGCAAGGTCATGCAAGGCATCGATGCCGCGCAGGCGGCGGGGCTGAAGGTGAAGCTCAACGCCGTTGCGCTGAAGGACTTCAACGACGTCGAGCTGCCGGAGATGATGCGCTGGGCGCATGGCCGCGGCATGGACTTGACCGTCATCGAAACCATGCCGATGGGCGAGATCGACGCCGACCGGACCGACCAGTATCTGCCGCTATCGCTGCTGCGCGCTTCGCTCGAGCGCCAGTTCACGCTGAGCGACATCCCCTACAAGACCGGCGGTCCGGCCCGCTACGTCCATGTCGCAGAGACCGGCGGCAGGCTGGGCTTCATCACGCCGATGACGCATAATTTCTGCGAAAGCTGCAACCGCGTGCGGCTGACCTGCACCGGCACGCTCTATATGTGCCTGGGTCAGGAGGATGCCGCCGACCTGCGCGCGCCGTTGCGTGCCTCGGAAGGCAACGAGCTGGTCGCTGCTGCCATCGACGAAGCGATCGGCCGCAAGCCGAAAGGCCATGATTTCATCATCGACCGCCGCACCAGCCGCCCGTCGGTGTCGAGACATATGAGCGTCACCGGCGGCTGATTTTCTCCGCGATTGGTGCAGAATGCTTCCGTTGGAAGCGAGGGGGATTTCCATGCAGCGTGTTTGCCAAACCGGGCTGTCAGCGCTGGTCGTGGCCCTATCATTGGCGACCACAGTGGCGCTCGCAAAGCCGTTCACCTACGTCAATGCGCGCTATGGCACGGTGTGCACGTTCCCGAGCCAGATTTTCAGCAAACCGATGCCTGAGTCCCTCAATGGCGACGGTCGAAAATGGCTTAGCCCCGATGGTGCGAGCTTGTCCTGTTACGGCGGATACAAGCTGACGGAAGATACGCCCGACAGTCTGGTTGAAAAGGAAAAAGCCGACCCTGACTCTGGGGAAAAGGTCACTTACAGCAAAACCGGTAAGAACTGGGCAGTGGTCTCAAGCACCAAAGGCGACAAGATCTTCTATACCCGAATCGTCTTCGAAAAAGAGGATGCAATCCATACAGTCTGGATCGAATATCCCGCCTCGCTCAAGGCCAAGTACGACCCACTGGTCGGCGCTATCGGCGACAGCCTGCATGGGGCTGAGCAACACTGGGAATAAATCGCTCTCGACGCTGCAAACCCGATTTACCGCCATCGCGTTCCGCCCTAAATTTCGGCCTATAGCGGCTCGTCGCTCGGTTTGGGGGAATACGACATGCGCACATTCTTACTTTCTCTTGCAATGCTTGGGTTTGCCGCCGCGCCGGCAGCAGCACAGTCCATCGGTGGCAGCTACACCGTCGCGGGCACCAATTTCGACGGCTCGAAATATGGCGGCGAAGCCACCATCACGCTGACCAGCGAGACCACCTGTACCATCCATTGGGAGACGGGCGGATCATCGTCGGACGGCATCTGCATGCGCAACGACGATGCCTTCTCCGCCGGCTATGTCATGGGCAAGGAAATCGGTCTCGTCGTCTACAAGGTAGAAGATGATGGCTCGCTGCACGGCCTGTGGACGATCGCCGGCAAGAACGGCAGCGGCACCGAGGTGCTGACGCCGAAATAAGGCTGCCGGTCATCCGGCCAGCCCTCTCAGGGATTTCTAGGGGCCACGGGTGAGCATCCGTGGCCTATTTCTTTGACGTTGCTGTCTTGCCGCCGGCTGCTACAGGCTTGAGCGGTTCACCGTTTCGCCGAAACGTCGAACCGCTTTGTTCTTTGTTTTCACGCAATTCCGGACGGAAAACAGTTTCACACTTTTCCTGGAATTGCTCTTGCAAACCGGTAACGCCCTTGCCTCTTTCCCCAAACATTCGCGGCGCGCTGTGCATGATGGTGGCCATGATCGGCTTCACCCTCAACGACGCCATTACCAAGTTCTCGTCGGAATCGATGAACATGGCGCAAGTCATGCTGGTGCGCGGCGCCTTTGCGTCGCTGCTCGTCGGCCTGCTCGCCTGGCAGCAAGGCGCGCTCGCACGGCCGGGCTCGATGCTGCAGCCGCTGGTGGCATTGCGCGTGATCGCCGAGGCCGGCGCCACCGTCGCCTTCCTTGTCGCATTGGCGCATCTGCCGATCGCCAATGTCTCCGCGGTGCTGCAGGCGCTGCCGCTGGCGGTGACGATGGGGGCGGCACTCGTATTCAGCGAAGCGGTCGGCTGGCGGCGCTGGCTGGCGATCGCCGTCGGCTTCGGCGGCGTGCTGATCATCGTGCGACCAGGCTTCGAAGGCTTCAGCGTCTATTCGCTGTACGCACTCGTCAGCGTCGCCTGTTGCGCAGTACGTGACCTCGCCACCAAGCGCATCCCGAGGGCTATCCCGACCTTGCTGGTGTCGACGGCAACGGCAATCGCCATGACCATCGTTGGCGCCGTGCTGCTGTCGCCGATGGGTGGCTGGACGCCGATGTCCGGCAAAGGCACGGCACTGTTGGCATTGGCGGCGGTGCTGGTGCTGATCGGCTACCAGTTCATCATCATGGCAATGCGGGCCGGCGACATCTCCTTCATTGCGCCATTCCGCTACACCGCCCTCTTTTGGTCGATGCTGCTTGGCCTCATCATCTTCGGCGATGTTCCCGACCTGCCGATGATCTTCGGCTCCGCCATCATCATCGGCTCCGGCCTCTACGCGCTCTATCGCGAGCGGGTCGCCGGCCGGCAAAAACCCGCAGCCGAAAGCGCTGGACCCGACATGGCGCCGGACGGCATATAGTTTGGCCATGAGCCAAGACATTGCAGGAATTATCCTCGCCGGAGGCCTATCACGGCGCATGGGCGGCGGCGACAAGACTTTGCTGGGGCTTGGCGGGCGTCCGCTTCTCGACCATGTCGTTGCCCGCCTGGCGCCGCAGGTCGGATCGCTGGCGGTCAGCGCCAATGGTGACCCGGCGCGCTTCGCCGCGGCCGGTCTTCCGGTTCTCGCCGATACGGTCGAAGGCTATGCCGGACCGCTTGCCGGAATCCTCACCGGCCTCGAATGGGCGGCAGCGAATACCGCTTTCAAGGCATTGGCGACGGCCGCCGGCGACACGCCGTTCCTGCCGGTGGATCTGGTGGCAAAGCTGGCCGCTGCCGCGACCAGTCGGCCGGGCTCGATGGCGGTTGCCAGTTCCGGCGGCCGGCAGCATCCGACCTTCGCGCTGTGGCCGCTCGGGCTGCGTGAGGCCTTGCGTCATTTCCTGATCGACGAGGACAACAGGCGCGTCTCCGCCTTCATCGAGCGGCACGACTGTGTCGAAGTGGAATTTCCGTTGCTGACCCACGGCAGTGACGAGATCGACCCGTTCTTCAACATCAACACACCGCACGACCTTGCGGTGGCCGAGCGTCTGTTGCAGAGCATCGGCCCATGAACATCTTCGGCATCACCGGCTGGAAGAATTCCGGCAAGACCACACTGACCGAGAAGCTGGTCACAGAGCTCGTCCGGCGCGGCTGGACAGTGTCGACGGTCAAACACGCCCATCATGAGTTCGACATCGACAAGCCTGGCGCCGACAGCTTTCGTCACCGCCAGGCGGGCGCCACCGAAGTCGCGGTGGTGTCGGGCAAACGCTGGGCGCTGATGCATGAATTGCGCGGTGAGGACGAGCCGACGCTGGAGACGGTCCTGTCGCGGTTGGCCCCGTGCGACATCGTGCTGGTCGAAGGCTACAAGCGCGAGGCGCACAAAAAGATCGAGACCCGGCGGCGGGAGGCCAAGGACCGCTCGCCGCTGTCGGCGAACGACGGACATATCGTGGCGATTGCCGCCGACTTCGCGGTTACCGGCGAAAGCCTGCCTGTGTTCGATCTCGACGACACGGGAGGGATAGCCGACTTCATCGAGCGCATGACCGGCCTCAAACCTTGAGGCCCCTGCCCTCGCCCGGGTCAGCCGCCCTCTTCCGCCGTTGCATTGTCTAAGCGCGTCGCGCGTGAACGGCCTCATGCGACGCGCTTCAGGTTGTTTTATTTATGCATGTCGTCGTCCCAAAACCGCTGCGCACTTTTGGGCGACATGCATTAACCCGGCGTCGGCATTGGCTGGACCCGCAAATCCCGCAAGCAACGGTTTTACAGTTGCTTTTCTCCCGAAAACAGTGGGAGTATCGCGCCAGCGGGCGGTCAAAAGCACCGCCCCACAGAGCCGTTCCGGAACGACGGCCGGGAGCCATAAAGAGAGGACTATCATGCGTATTGCACTGCGTATCGCGCTCGCCGCATCGGCTGCGCTGCTGACGCTCGGCGTCGCCCAGGCTCAGGAAACGACCCTGAGAATCGGCACCGAAGGCGCCTACCCCCCATTCAACAACCTGACCTCGGACGGCCAGCTCGTGGGCTTCGACATCGACATCGCCAAGGCGCTCTGCGACGAGATGAAGGTCAAGTGCACCTTCGTCGCCCAGGATTGGGACGGCATCATTCCGGCTCTGCAGGCCGGCAAGTTCGACGCCATCGTCGCCTCGATGTCGATCACGCCGGAGCGCGCCGAGAAGGTCGACTTCACCCACAAATACTACAACACGCCGTCGGCGATCGCGGTACCCAGGGATTCGACCCTCAAGGGCGTGACCAAGGAAGACCTGGCCGGCAAGACCATCGGCGTCGCAACCACGACGACGCATTTCAATTATGCCTCGAAAACCTATACGGACAGCACGGTCAAGGGCTATCCGAGCAGCCCCGAAGAGCAGGCCGATCTCGCCAATGGCCGTCTCGACGCGATCGAGGACGATATCGTCGTGTTGCAACAGTTCCTGGATTCGCCTGATGGCGCCTGCTGCAAGATTCTCGGCCAGCCTTCGCCGCAGCCGGTCGATATCTTTGGACCGGGCGCCGGCATCGCCGTGCGCAAGGGCGAGACGGATCTGGTCAACAAGTTGAACAGCGCCATCGACGCAATCCGCGCCAACGGAAAGTACAAGGAAATCAACGACAAGTACTTCAAGTTCGACGTCTTCGGCGCCGAGTCCTGATCGTCTGAAACAAGGCGGCAGGGGAAGTTTCCTGCTGCCGCCTTGGCCTGACAGAAGTGGAGACAAGACCCGTCAATGCCAAGCCAGAACATATGGATACTTCTCACCTGGGGACCCGATGGCTGGATTGACGATATTGCCTATGGCGCACTGGTCACCATTGCGCTCGCGCTGGCGACACTGCCGATCGGCCTGACGATCGGCTTTTTCGTCGCCTGGGCAAAACAATCCGAAGAGCCGTCGCTTCGCGTGGCCGCCAACATCTACACCACGGTGTTTCGCGGCCTGCCGGAACTGGTGACGCTTTTCCTGTTCTTCTTCGGCATGCCGATCCTCTTGCAGTATGTCATCCGTCTGTTCAGGCCGGAAGCGACGGTCGATGTCGACAGCTTCCTCGCCGGCATGATCGTGCTGTCGCTGATCTTTTCGTCCTATTCCAGCGAAGTCTTCCTGTCGGCCTTTCGCGCCATTCCGAAGGGCCAGTATGAGGGCGGCTATGCGATCGGTCTGTCGAAATGGCAGACGATGCGCAAGGTGATCCTGCCGCAGCTGCTGCGCATCGCCTTCCCCGGCCTTGAGAATTGCTGGCTGAGCCTGCTCAAGGATACGGCCCTGGTGTCGGTCGTCAACCTGGCTGAAACCCTGCGCAACGCCGGCGTGGCGGCCCGTGTCACCAAACATTCCTTCCTGTTCTACAGCGTCGCGGCGATGGTGTTCCTTATCCTTGCCATCCTGTCGTCGATCGCCACCGGCTTCATCCTGCGTTCGCTCGGGAGGAGGGAGGCACGATGAGCGTCGTGACGCGCGCCGCCGTCGACATCGAGAAGCCACCACCACGGGCGCGAGGCTGGCCGCGGGCCCGTATCGTCGGCTACGCGCTGGTCGGCTTCTGGATCCTGTTCGGCATCGGCATCGCCGTCTATCTGGTTTACGCCTGGAATGGCGAATTCTTCGCCAGATACGCGCCGGCCTATCTGCAGGGCTTGGGAACCACGCTTGCGCTGGTGGCCATCTCGATGGTGCTCGGCGCGCTTTTTTCGCTGCCCGTCACCTATGCCCGCATGTCGAAGAACCGCTATCTGTCCGTCCTGGCCTATTGCTACGTCTACTTCTTCCGCGGCACGCCGCTGCTGGTCCAGGTCTATCTCGTCTATTACGGCCTGGGCTCATTCCGGGTGCAGCTCGAATCCGTCGGGCTGTGGTGGTTCTTCCGCGACGCCTTCAATTGCGGTGTGTTCGCCTTCGCGCTCAACACCGCCGCCTACCAGGCCGAAATCCTGCGCGGCGCCATAGAAAGTGTTCCGAGAGGCCAATGGGAGGGCGCTGCTTCGCTCGGCCTGCACAAATTGCAGACGCTGCGCAAGGTCATCCTGCCGCAGGCGTTTATCGTGGCGCTCCGGCCCTACGGCAATGAACTCGTCTTGATGATCAAGGCCTCCGCCATCGTTGCCATCATCACCGTCTATGATTTGATGGGCAACGCGAAGCTCGCCTACGCCAAGTCCTTCGACTTCCAGGCCTATGTCTGGGTCGCCATCGTCTATCTGGTGATGGTCGAGATCCTGCGACATGGCGTCGAATGGATCGAGCGGCGGATCACCATTCATCTGATCCGCTGAGCGGTCGGCTGTACCAGTCGATCGGCTCATGCGCGTCTTGACGAATGGCGCGTAGAGCCTAGAGCTTTCCAAGACAATTCCGTTCCGTCTGAAGGGCAAACTCATGGCATCTGTGGCATTTCTCGGTCTTGGCGTGATGGGCTATCCCATGGCCGGGCACCTCAGGAACAAAGGCGGCCACGACGTCACCGTCTACAACCGCACCGCGGCGAAGGCGGAACAATGGGTGGCCCAGCATGGCGGCAAGTCTGCCGCGACGCCGGCGGACGCCGCAGAGGGCCAGGATTTCGTCTTCTCCTGCGTCGGCAATGACGACGATCTGCGCTCGGTGACGACCGGGGCCGATGGCGCCTTCGCCGCGATGAAAAAAGGCTCCGTCTTCATCGACAACACCACCGCTTCGGCCGAAGTCGCGCGCGAACTGGCCGACGCCGCTGAAAAGGCTGGCTTTTCCTTCCTCGACGCGCCGGTTTCCGGCGGCCAGGCGGGCGCCGAGAACGGCGTGCTGACGGTGATGGTCGGCGGCGAGCAGGCTGCCTTCGACAAAGCCAGGCCGGTCATCGACGCCTTTGCCCGCATGGTCGGGCTGATGGGTCCGTCGGGCGCCGGCCAGCTCACGAAGATGATCAATCAGATCACCATTGCCGGGCTGGTTCAGGGACTGGCCGAAGGCATCCATTTCGGCAAGAAGGCCGGGCTCGACATCGAGAAGGTCATCGAGGTGATTTCCAAGGGCGCTGCCGGGTCATGGCAGATGGAGAACCGACACAAGACGATGAATGCCGGTAAATATGATTTCGGCTTTGCCGTCGACTGGATGCGCAAGGATCTCGGCATCTGCCTCGATGAAGCCGACCGCAATGGCGCCAGACTGCCGGTGACCGCCCTTGTCGACCAGTTCTACAAGGATGTGCAGGCGATGGGCGGCAAGCGCTGGGACACCTCGTCCCTGCTGGCGCGCCTGGAAAAATAGGCGTTCGCAATGGCCGAGCTTTCGCCCCAATCGAGCGCCAATGAGATCGTCGCCCATTTGCGCTCGGTCGGCTCCGAAGACAATCGCCGCGGCATGTTGCGCTACGGTATCAAGACCGAGCGCGCGCTCGGCATCTCGCATGGCATGCAGCGGCAGATCGCCAAAAAGATCAAGCGCAACCACGAACGAGCTTTCGAACTTTGGCAGACCGGCATCATGGAGGCGCAATTCATCGCTTCCGTCACGGCCGACCCGAAGCGCTTCTCAGCTGCGGATGCACGACAATGGGCCGCATCCTTCGATTCCTGGGATATCGTCGACGGCGTCTCCGATCTCTTCGTCGACACGGACGCCTGGAAGGAGCTGATCGAAGAGTTCGCGGCGGACGAGCGCGAGTTTGTTCGACGCACGGCCTTTGCGATGATGGCGTGGTCCGTCGTGCACCGGAAGCAGGAGCCGGTGGCGACTTTCCTCGGCTTCCTGCCGATCATCGAAGCGCGAGCCACCGACAGCCGCAATTTCGTGAAGAAGGCGGTAAACTGGGCGCTTCGTTCGATCGGCAAGCGATCGTTGGAGATGCACGGCGCTGCCCTTGCCGTGGCCGAACGACTGGCCCAGTCGGCCGACAAGACGGCGCGCTGGATTGGCAAGGACGCCGTACGGGAACTCACCAATGCCAAGATCATCGAGCGGATCGCCGCCAGAAAAGGCTGACCTGGCCAACGTCCGGTTCACCGAGGTGACGCGGCAGACGCGCGCCGATTTCGAAGGCCTCTTCGAAGCGCAATGCGGTCCGAAGTATTGCTGGTGCATGGCCTGGCGGCCCCTGCCCGGCCGCCGCGAGCATGTCCAGCACGCCGAGTTGAAACGGGCCATGATGGCGCTTGTTGAGGCCGGTACGCCGGTCGGAATCTTGGCCCAGATTGACGGCAAGACCGTCGGCTGGTGCTCGGTCGCGCCGCGCCAGACCTATCGGAAGCTGACGTCGCAACAGGACGATGACGAGACCGGCATCTGGTCGATCGTCTGCTTCTATGTGCCAAGGGCGCTGCGCGGCGGCGGGCTGGCGGCAGCGCTGCTTGACGCTGCCATAGATCACGCCTTTGCCAAGGGCGCCGGCGTGATCGAGGCCTACCCGGTCGACGAGGCATCGCCGAGCTACCGTTTCATGGGGTTTCGCGACATGTTCATCGCTCGCGGGTTCCATGAGGTCGGCATGGCCGGCTCTCGCAGACATGTGAATGCGGCTCGAGCGTTGACGCGATCGGCTGCGGCGTCTTTACTCCTGCACAAAGGAAGCGGCCGATGAGCAGTCCTCTCAAATCGACCTTGGCGCTTGCAGCCGCGTTGTTGGTGTTCACCGCTACCAACGCCTCAGGCCAAACCGCGCACATCTTCTGGAAAGATCTGCGTCCTGCGACGCAGGCGGTGGCCGAAGATGCCGGCCTGCCGATGATTGCGGCAAAACTGCCCGATCGTGGCGAGACATTGTCGCTCAACCTGCAGGACAAGACGGTACAATTAGCCGGCTATGCATTGCCGGTCGACCGTGATGGCGATCTCGTCTACCAGTTCCTGCTGGTGCCGTGGACAGGCGCTTGCAGCCACATGCCGACGCCGCCGCCCAACCAGATCGTGCTGGTGACGCCGGCCCGTCCCTACAAGATGTCGCACGCCTATGAGTCGGTTGCCGTGACCGGCGCCTTGCGGCCCGGCTTGGAGAAGAGCCAGTTGTTCATTCTCGACGGCGTCAGCATCATCCAGTCCGGCTACACCGTACGCAAAGCCGATGTGGTGGCAGTCGACACGGTGCCGGACACGATCACGCTGCCGGTCAACTCGCCCTGGAGTTTCCTCAACAAAAAGAAAAACTAAGCGCCGCCTGCTTGTGCAGCGTCACCGCCCAGTCACGGACAACCGCGCTCAGGCCGCGTTGGCGCCGGATTCCTTGTCCAGCAGCATGTAGTCGAGCGGCATTTCGGTCGTGTACTTGATCTGCTCCATGGCGAAGGACGACGACACGTCGCGGATCTCGATCTTGGCGATCAGCCGCTTGTAGAAGGCGTCATAGGCGGCGATATCGGGCACCACGACGCGCAGGAGATAGTCGACGTCGCCGCTCATGCGGTAGAATTCGACAACTTCGGGAAATTCCTGGATGACTTCCGAGAAACGCCGCAGCCATTCATGGCTGTGCGAATTGGTGCGGATCGACACGAAGACGGTGACGCGCACATTGACCTTTTCGTGGTCGAGGATGGCGACGCGCCGCTTGATGACTCCCTCTTCCTCCAGCTTCTGGATGCGGCGCCAGCACGGCGTCGTCGACAGGCCGACTTTCTTGGCGACATCGGCAACCGCGAGCGTCGCGTCCTCCTGCAGGAGGCGGAGAATTTTTCTGTCGAGGCGATCCATTGAGGTGCTCCTGGTGCAGGCCGCGTTCCCTCGGGCGCGACGCGCTTTGGGAATAGATTGGCTATATTCCCTCTTATTTCGACCTTTCACAAGAAGGAAATTCTGCCGGATGGCACAAAAGCGAGTGATATGTTGCTTAAAGTCTAATCTATGCGATAGCGGATTTCCGATCGCAGAAACGGCAGCAAATCCATTTCAAACCATGGATTCTGCTTCAGCCATCCTGAGTTGCGCCATGACGGGTGTGGCAGCGGCAGCACTTTCGGGTTGGCCGGCGTATCCCAGATGGTGCGCCAGTCCTTCACGGTTTCGGTCAGCGACGGCCGGCGCGTGGCGCCCATATGCCAGGATTGCGCGTAGGAGCCGACTGTCAGAACGAGATCGATCTGCGGCATCAGCGCCATCAGCGGCGCGCGCCAGGCCAGCGCGCATTCTCGGCGCGGCGGCAGATCACCGTCCTTTGCGTCCTGACCGGGGAAGCAAAAGCCCATCGGCACGATGGCGAATTTATCCGTGTCGTAGAATTCCTCGCTGGTTACGCCGAGCCAGCTTCGCAAGCGGTCGCCGGACGCGTCGGTGAACGGCATGCCCGACAAATGCACCTTTGTGCCTGGCGCCTGGCCGGCGAGCAGGATGCGGGCGCTGGATGATGGCAGCAGCACCGGGCGCGGCTCGTGCGGCAGTGGCCTGCCGACTGGAGTGTCGACGCAGATGCGGCAGGCGCGGACCTTTGCCGTCAGGCGTTCGAGTTCCGCCTCCATCAGGCGGAAGCGCTCGGGCGACTGGAGACGGCACTGTACCAGCGCAGCACGTTTGTGCACTCGTCCGGCACTTTGATGCGCGCCGGTTTCATGAAATCCATGGCGATCATGCCGGTGATATCGGCGATCGAATAGGCGTCACCGGCGGCGAATTCGCGGTTTGCCAGTTCGGGCTCGAGCAGGTTCAGGAATTCAACCGCTTTCGCCTTGTTGGCCTCGCCCCATTCGGGGATCTGCGGAATTTCCCATTCCTTCATCGCCGGATGGATGTGGCGAAAAGCCTGGGCGACGCAGCTGAGCAGATTGAACTCCATGCGCCTTTGCCACATCTCGACCTTGGCCTTGCCGAGCGCGCCTTGCCCGAACAGCGCCGGTTCGGGATGCAGTTCCTCGAAATAGCGGCAGATGGCGACGGATTCGGTGAGGATGGTACCGTCGTCGAGCTCGAGCACCGGCAGCCGCTGCAGCGGGTTGCGCGACCTGACCGGCTCCTGCTTGTGCCCCATCGCACCCATGTCGACCGGCACCAGCGGCACTGCGATGCCCTTTTCGGCGAGGAAAACCCGCACGCGCCGCGGATTGGGGGCGCGGCCGCCGTCGAACAGTTTCATGCTTATCCTCCCGATCTGGTCCTTCAACTATAGTGCTCGTCACCAGAAGCGAAACATCTCTCGCAAGGCGTCACCGACCGAAGCCAGGGTGCCGTGCTTTCTTTCGAGCGGGCCGCCGTGGTGGCTTTCGCGCCAGTCTTGCGGCTCATCGAACGTGCCGGCCCAGATGCCAACCTTGCCGGCGCGGGCAATGGCCTGCTCGGTGTCGAAATCGCCATAGGCAATGGCCCAGCCGGCCTCGACCTGGGCCCGGTTGAGATCCTTGCCGCCGGCCTTGCAATCGCCGAGCAGGCGGCCGTAGCGGTCGCGCTGCCAGCCGCTGCAGGTCACCGGATTGCCTGATATCAGCCGCACCAGCGCCTGGCGTGCCAGCCTGCCGCAAGCGTAGTCTGCGCCATGCCTACGGCAGATCTGCTGGTATTCCGGAGCGTCGATGCCGCGCATGCGGATACGTTCGGTGCCAAGAGTGAGTGAATCGCCATCGTTGACGATCGCCGCCCCTTGCGCCTTGCGCGTCTCGAAACGGTCGAGGCGTGCGGCGAGCAGGATCAGCAGGCCGAGCAGAATGACCGTCAGCGCGTAATCCAGCAGCTTGCGCCACAGGCTTCGCGGCGGCGGCGGATAGTATCGCCGGCGCGGCCTTGGCGACCACGAACGGCTCATATGGCAAACAGTCTCTTAATCATTCGAACGTAGCTTAACGAATTGAGATCGCTGCGCGCATAAATCGAAGTTTCCATGCCTCTGCTACGCTCGAACACAGCGGATAAATTCATTGTGGACCGCCGGAAACCGCACCGCAACAGCGATGTGGCGCGCGCGGTGCGCAAGACGCGCGACCGTCTTTCGCAGCAGGTCGGCAATCTCGACTTCGACCGCGAGCTGCTGAAGCTGCATGCCGGGACCATGGTGCGCGGCGCAGCCGTCATCCCACTGCTGGTGTTGGCGGTCGCGGCGGCCGGGCTGCTGGCCGGTGTGGACAAACAGATCAGCGTCTGGGCGCTGTTCACCCTGATCTGCTATTCGATCGTCGCCTTCATGGCGCGGCGCGTCGAGCGCACCGAAGCTGCCGAGCTCAATCCTGTTCGCACCCGCAGGGAATTCCTGATCGGACATTCGCTGTGCGGCCTCGGCTGGGCGTGGTTCGCATGGCTCGGCTGCGCCACCTGCCAGATCGACCAGTTCCAGGCCGCCAAGGCGGTGGTGCTGCTGCTGGCCATGGCGGCGACCGCTATCATGGCGTCGTCCTTGCGCGGCTCTCTGCTTGCCACCTTCGTCGTTCCGGTGGCGGTCTATGCCTATGCTGAAACGAAATTTTGGGTGCCGGTCGGGACGATCATGGTCGCCCTGCTGGTCGCGGCATTGCCGTTCTTTGCCTATGTCGCGCGCCATCTCAACCGCTCGTCGCTGATACTTCTGTCCTTCCGCTCCGAAAAGGATGCGCTGCTCGCCGAGGTGGAGACCGCGAAATCGATGTCGGACGAAGCTCGTCGGCGGGCCGAAGACGCCAATCTGGCGAAGTCGCGCTTCCTTGCTTCTATGAGCCATGAGCTCAGGACGCCCCTCAACGCCATTCTCGGTTTTTCCGAGGTGATGGCCAATGAGGTGCTCGGGCCGATGAGCAACCCGACCTATCGCGACTACGCCCGCGACGTGCACGATTCCGGCCAGCATCTGCTCGACCTGATCAACGAAATCCTCGATCTGTCGCGCATCGAGGCCGGCCGCTATCAGCTCAACGAAGAGCCGGTGATGCTGCTCAACATCGCCGAAGATTGCTGCCACATGATGGAATTGAAGGCGCGCAACAAGGACATCCGCATCGTCCAGGATTTCGAAAGTGCCCTGCCGCGGCTGTTCGCCGACGAGCGCGCGGTGCGGCAGATCACGCTCAACCTCCTGTCCAACGCCATCAAATTCACCGCCACCGGCGGCGAAGTTCGCGTGCGCGTCGGCTGGACGGCGGGCGGTGGCCAGTACATTTCGGTCAAGGACAATGGGCCGGGCATACCGGAGGACGAAATCCCGATCGTGCTGTCCGCCTTCGGCCAGGGCTCGATCGCCATCAAGAGCGCCGAACAGGGCACCGGGCTCGGACTGCCGATCGTTCAGGGCCTGCTCGCCATGCATGGCGGCGAATTCGAACTTCAGTCGAAATTGCGCGAAGGCACCGAGGCAATCGCCATCTTCCCGCTCGCCCGAGTGATGGAGGAACTGCCGGCGCTGCCGACAAAGGCGGTCGCGGCGGCTCGCCGACGCTGACAGCTTGTTCTAGGCTTTGACCGCCGCCGCCATGCCCGAACTGGTAAGCGCCGCCGCCTTGACCAGACCGGCGGCAAGGGCGGCCCCTGCCCCTTCGCCGTGGCTGATGCCGAGATCGAACAGCGGCCTGAGGCCGAGCCGCTCAGCGGCAAGCCTTTGGCCGGACTCCGGCGACAGACTGGCCAGCAGGCAATGGTCGAGCGCACCCGGGTTGGCGGCGTGCAGCACGGCAGCGGCGACGGTCGCGGCGAAGCCGTCGAGCAGCACCGGGATTTTCTGCATCCGGGCGGCGAGGATAGCGCCGGCAATGGCCGCGAATTCGCGGCCGCCGACCCGGCGCAGTGCTTCCAGGGGGTCCTTCAGAGCCGCACCATGCAAGGCGACGGCTTTATCGACTACATCAGCCTTGCGCGCCTGCATGGCCGCGTCGGCGCCCGAGGCGGGGCCGACCCAGTCGGCGCCGCTGCCACCGAACAGGGCAGCGCACAAGGCCGCCGCAACGGTGGAGTTGCCGACGCCGAGATCGCCAAGGCAAATCAGATCGGCGCCACCGGCGATGGCTTCCATGCCGAAGGCCATGGTGGCGGCGCAGCCGCGTTCGTCGAGGGCGGCGTCCTCGGTGATGTCGGCGGTCGCAATGTGCAGCGCCAGGTCGAACACCTTGAGGCCAAGATTGTTGGCGACGCATATCTGGTTGATTGCCGCACCGCCGGCGGCGCACAGCTCAACGGCGTTGGCGGTCGCAGCGACAGGGCGCGGCGAGATGCCGTGGCGGGTCACGCCATGGTTACCGGCGAAGATCGCCACCAGGGGCCGGTTCACCGCCGGCGGGGCGCGCCCGCTCCAGGCAGCAAGCCATGCGGCGATGTCCTCGATGCGGCCAAGCGAGGCTTTCGGCTTGTCGGCCTTGGGAAACACCGGGGGCGCCCCGGTTTAGGCGGCGGGATGGGGCGGGGGGCGGCGGCCCGCCCCCGTGCGCAAAGAGGAGGATGGCGCCGGGCGGGGGGAGTGGGGG
>NZ_JAMYRV010000009.1:0-132052 GCF_040321555.1 Mesorhizobium sp. M0317
TGACGTCCAGCGGGACCAGCTTGCCGGCTTCGTCGCGAGCGCCGGAGCCGACGGCGATGATCTCGCCTTCCTGCGGCTTTTCCTTTGCCGTATCCGGGATGATGATCCCGCCGGCGGTCTTGGATTCGGATTCGACCCGGCGTACGACCACGCGGTCATGAAGCGGGCGGAACTTCGACTTTGCCATTTTTTCTTCCTCGAATGAGAACGGTGAGAGCTGTTCCTCGATCCGGCGGTGCCGGATGTGCGTTAGCACTCACCTGGGGAGAGTGCTAACGTGCGCTGAAATAAGCGCGTGGCTTTCGAGAGTCAAGGCGAACGGTGAGCACAATTGTGCCAATTGGAGCCGTGCCGCGATCCGACGGCAGACCCTACCGGCGCCGCGGCGATTTAAGCACCAGAAGCGGACAGCGTTCAGCCAGCCCATAGGTCCCTGTCGGCGCGAGGCGGACACTGTCAAAAAACCGGCTCGCCTCTTCGACCAGCGTCGCCGCCGGGGCGAAACTGTAGACAGTCTGCGAATTCGCATAGACATCGATGGTGCCGATGACCGGCATCTCCCATCCGGTCGTCGCGGCAAGGGCCTCCCGGTCGGCAAACAGCGCATCGAAGGCGTCGAGGATCGCCCGCACCGGAATGGCGCGGTCGGGATCGCCGCCGGCACAAGCCATGGCAATGCGCCATTTGAGTTCGTGGAAGGTCGCGACACCACCGGACAGCGTCAGCGCCCGGACCTCCTGCAGATCGTCCGGCACCTGAGGGCTTGCATAGGCGCGCAATGCAGCCCGCCCATCGGACTTCAGCACACGCGAGATCTCGGCAAGCAGCGCCTGCCGTGCAACCGAGGAGTCCAGCGCCGACAGACAGCCGTCGCCGATCACCGCCCCGGCGCTTTCGTCGCCCAGCGGCAACTCCAGCCAGTTGCCGATCACCGCCTTGCGTGAGGCGGTATCGCCCGGCCAGATGCCCGATATCATGGCAGTGGACTCGTCGATCGCGAGCATGGTCCTTCCGAGGCCGGCAAGCTCCGGCGTGACCCCGAGCAGCACCACATCGACTGATTGCAGGCTAAGTTCGCGCTCATAGGCGGCGACAGCTTCCGGGGGCGGACACAGCGGCGACCCGAGAAGCCGCCAATGACGGCGAATTGCGTCCCAATGCTCAGTCATGCGGAACGGTTTGGGGAAAGGCTGGACATATTTCCTTCCAGGCTGTTGGTTGCCTTGCGAGTTACCTCATGCAGGAAAGGCCATGGCCCGCATTGCCGTCATAACGCATGAATTTGACCGCTTCCAGAGCCGGCGGGGCCTCCTGCTGCGCCAGGACAGCCCCTACATGCTGTTCGACGTCCTGGCGGAGCTGAAACGGCGCGGTCACTCCGTGCAGATCATGCGTGGACCCTCGGCAAGTCATAACGCCGATATTGCCGTCCTGCATGTCGACGCGACGGTGACGCCATCGGACTATGTCGACTACGCGCGCGGATTTCCGATTTGTCTCAATCTTGGTGCAACCGACATTTCCAAGCGCCGCATCAGTGGTGCGATCCTCGAGGAGGGTGCCAACTGGAGCGGCCAGGTCATCGTCAAGAGCAACCTCAATCATTGGGGGACGCCCGAGGAGCAGCTCAACCGAAAATCCGTTCGCGCCGGCAAGGCAGTGCCTTTCCCGGGCGCGCAGACCTTCGACCGTTATCAGGTGCATGCCTCGCTGGCCGATGTGGCGCCGGAGATTTTCAGGCGTGCCGACCTGATCGTGGAAAAATTCATTCCCGAAATCGAGCCCGACGGGTTTGCGGCGCGGTTCTGGATATTCTGCGGCGATCGGGAGCGCTGCACCCGCTATGTCTCGCCGCAGCGCCTGGTCAAGGGCGACGACACCGTCCGCCGGGAGCCGGTTGCGGTTCCCGACGAACTGCGCGCCTTGCGTCGGAAGCTGGGCTTCGACTATGGCAAATTCGACTTTGTCGTGCATGAGGGCAGGGCCGTGCTGCTCGATGCCAACAAGACCCCAGGTCGCGCCAGGAACCTGTCGAAGATTGTTGCCGCCGGCACAGCCAACCTGGCCGACGGCTTCGAAAACCTCATCCACCAGACCGGACGGGGTCGAATCGGGCGCTAGAGAAACAGTCCCAACTGCGTATGGATGATTGACCGGTAGTCCTCGATGGTGTGGCGGCTTTCCTCCTGGTTCTGGGTCAGCGCCATGCGCACGACGCCGCCGGCCAGCTGGAAGATCAGGAAAACCATACGGCCGAACTCATTGCGTCGCTCTGGCGCGAGAAAGGGGCCGACATGGTCGCAGAACATCGTCGCCTGGCGCCGGGTTTCGGCGATGTCGAGATTCTTCAGCGCCTTGTCAGCCTGGATGGCGTTTTGCAGGTCCTGAATGGCGGGGTCGCCGGCGACGCGCTCATAGTAGTCGTCGAGCAGCCGGTCGGCCGCAGCGATAACGTCGCTCAGCCCGCCGACGTCGGCAACGATCGCGGCAAGCCGGGCGCGGCTCACTTCGGAGAATCGCTCGTAGAGCATCGCCAGGATCGCCGACTTGTTGGGGAAGTAATGATAGACGGTGGCGATCGGCCCGCCGGCCTGTGCGCCGACTTCCTTCATGGTGACGGCGTCGATGCCTTTCTCGCCGATCAGCCGCATGGTCGTCGACAGGATGGCGTCGATGCGCTCGCGGCTGCGCTCCTGTTTGGGCCTGCGCCTCGGTTCGGTCGTCATCTGCACTGCTTCGTTCATGCCGCCATCCTCTCGATCGCCCAGACCATTCGATCGCCAAGACCATCCCCAGCCTTGTTGGTGCCAAGTCCCGCTACTGATTGACAAACGAATATGATCGAGTATCAGTTTCTAAATGCTGACAGACTGTCAGTTTTTTTGCCGTCAGGCAAGGACGTTGGGAGGCGACCGTGACTTCTGCTGGTAACGCGGATGCCGGGAACGGCGACTGGCTGGTCGGCAACCCCACTGGGGCGCAACTCGCCTCGGCATTGTGGATCGGCTCGGTCGGGCTGCTCATTCTCGGGCTGCAGCCGGTGCTTCTCGGCGCGCTCTACACCGAAGGGCATGTCAGCGGTGACGAACTCGCGCTGGTCGCCACGGCGGAGATGATCGCCATCGGCATCGGATCGGCGGCCATCGCCATGATGCTGTCCGCCCACAATATGCGCTTGAAAAGTGCCGTCCTTCTGCTCTTGCTGGCGCTGGCTAACTGCGCGACCGCCTATGCGCTGACCTCGACCTCGCTGATTGCCGCCCGCGCGGTGGCAGGCCTCGCCGAGGGTGGGCTGGTGGCGGTCGCCACGGAACTGATCGCCCGTTCACGCCGGGCCGAGCGCATCGGCGGCTTCTTCGTCACCCTTCAGACCCTGGCGCAATGCGCCCTTGCCCTGCTGCTGGCGCTTTACGTCATCCCGGCCGCCGGATCGGCGGGCGGCTTCATCGTTCTTGCCGTCGTCTGCATCGCCTCGGTGGCCGTCGCCTTCATCGTCCCCGATAGCTATGCCGACCTGCCCAAGGAGGAACAGTTCAGCAATGTGCTGACCGTTCCTTCGCTTGCCGCTTTGCTGAGCGTCTTCTGCTACTTCATGTTCTTCGGCTCGGTCTGGGCGTTTCTCGAGCCACTTGGCGCACAATACGGCATCGATGGCCGCACCGTCGGCCTGATCGTCTCGGCCAACCTCGCATTGCAGGTGCTGGGCGCAATGACGGCTACCGTCTTCGAGGCGCGTATCGACTACCGCTTCGCCATCGTGGCGATCGGCGTGGTCGCCGTCGCCAGTTCCGTGGTGCTCGCCGGCAGCCCCGGCCTGACGGTTTTCTGGGTCGCGGCCTTGATCATGGGCTTCATCCTTCTATTCATCGTGCCCTATCAGATCCGGCTGGCGATCACCGCCGACGAGACGCGCACGGCCGTGCTTCTGGTGCCGGCGGCCCAGCTTTTCGGTCTGGCGATCGGCCCGGTCGCGGCATCGCTGCTGATCGACGGCAAGGATTTTCGCCCGGTGCCGGAATTTGCCGCCGCCAGTGCGGCGGCCAGCGTCGTGCTGCTCGGCCTGTTCGTCCTGATCGCGCGGCGCCGCCGCGCGATCGCCTGAGACACGACCGGGGGAGCATCTCCTCGATACTTGACTAAGTCAAATAAATGACCGATCGTTGATGGGCAGGAGGCTTCCCATGACGATCCATCATCAACCCGGCAAGGAACGCATCGACGCGGTGCGGGCTTTCAACCGCTTCTACACCCGCCAGATAGGTCTGCTCGACGAAGGCCTGCTGAAAAGCGCCTTCTCGCTGACCGAGGCGCGGGTGCTCTACGAACTGGCGCATCGCGATGGCCTGACCGCCAGCGATCTCATCCGCGATCTCGGCCTCGACGCCGGTTATGTCAGCCGGCTCCTGAAGAAGTTCGAGCACCTGCAGCTGATTGCGCGCGCGCCGCTGGCGTCGGATGCGCGGCAGTCGTCGATCACGCTGACGCCGGTGGGGCGGCAGGCCTTCGCGCCGCTGAACCGGGCTTCGCACGACCAGGTCGCGGCCTTGCTGGAGCGGCTTCCTGCTGCCGAACAGGACCGGCTGGTCAAGGCCATGCAGACGGTGCAGCAACTCCTGGGCGACAGCCCGGAGTCCAAAGTGCCGTATATGCTGCGCCCTTTGCAGGTCGGCGACATCGGCTGGGTGGTGCGCCGCCAAGGACAGATCTACGCACAGGACTATGGCTGGGACGAAACCTACGAGGCGCTGGTCGCCGAAATCCTCGGCGCCTTCGTAAAATCCTTCGATCCAGAATGGGAACGCAGCTGGATTGCCGAACGGCAAGGGGAGGTGGTCGGCTCGGTCTTCGTCGTGCGCAAATCCGACGCGGTGGCGAAGCTGCGCCTGCTCTATGTCGAACCATCGGCGCGCGGCCTCGGCATCGGCAAGCGGCTGGTTCAGGAGTGCATCGGCTTTGCTCGTGCCAAGGGCTACAAGACGCTGACCTTATGGACCAACGACATCCTGACCGCCGCCCGCCACATCTACGAGAGTGCCGGCTTCAGGCTGGTAGACGAAGAGCGCCATCACGCCTTCGGCAAGGATCTGGTCGGCCAGAACTGGAACCTGGAGCTGTAGCGGCGTTCAGGCCACCGGGACCCATATCTCCAGCCCGCCATTGCCGCTGCGCGGATCGAACTCCGGGCCGTAGCGCTCGAATTCGGGGCCGTCGGCTATATCGTGCCCCGAGGCCGGCAGCCATTTGTTCCAGATCGTGTTGACGGTGCGGCGGATCGTGGAGATGTGCTCGGCATGGGTGAACACGGCGTATTTCTGCGCCGGCACCCGCACCCGCGAAAGCTCCTTCGGCAGGTCCGAGAAATCCGAAACTTCGACGCCGGCGATATAGTCGAAATTGCCGGCATCGTCGCCGTTGACGCAGACGCCATAGGCGACGTCGCCGGTCTCGCCCGGAATGTTGCCGATATAGGGACCGAAGCGCTGCCACTGCATCGGAATGGCCGCGCTGGTTTCGCAGCTGTAGCGCTCGCCGAGGCCGGCAATGAGGAAGGGACGGCCGGTCTCGAAGCGCGGCGGCGGCAGTGAGGCGAGGAAGGACTGGTCCATCAGGATCGGCTCCACGAGATCGAGATTGCTGAGGCTGCCCTGCGCGCGCACCAGTTCCGGCGTCGTGCCGAACTGATCGCGGAAGGCGCGGGTGAAGGCTTCGTGCGAGGCGTAGCCGGCATCGAGCGCGACAGCGAGGATGTCGGGCGCGCCGGAAGCCAGCTTGCGCGCCGCTTCGGTCAGCCGGCGCGCGCGCATATAGCCCATCACCGAACGGCCGGTGGCGGCGCCAAAGGCGCGCGTCACATGAAAGCGCGAGACGCCGCTGCTTTGCGCGACATCCTCAAGCGAGATCGCTTCCGGCAAATGGCTCTCGACAAACCACAGCGCTTTCTCGGTCGGGTTCATGAGTCTCCTCTCATTTGGCCACTCCATGCTGCCGGCTTTTTGCGAGGCCAGTTTGATCGAAATTGCGCCTGTCGTAAAATCGAAGGGCGCTGGTCGACTGTGGCAGGTCACCATCGTGGAAAGCCGCTGCTGGGCGGCCTCGGCCTGGCTCGCTGGGACAATATCCGGGCGCGCTGGGTGCGGGCACCATCCTTGCCTATGCCCTGTGGAACCACCGCCGGCTCGATGCCTTCGCCGCCGGCGAAATGCCGCCGAAAGCCTAGGTGTGCCGGTGGCGAGGACGCGCAAGACGACCTTTCTTCTCACGGCGTTCTCGACGGCAATTCACGTCTCGGTCGGGAGGTCATCCGCAACCGTCATTGCCTGTGCCGTGACCGCATCTGCATGGCTGCCATCCCTCTTTTTCGGCTCTGGCGCAATGCGGCGCCTTGAATGGTAAGCACGCTTATAATATATACCGCTCATGGTTTCCGACGGCATAGATAGATTGGGCTTTTTGATCCACGACGTGCAGCGCCTCATGCGCAAGCGCTTCGAGGCGCGCGCCAGCGGTCTTGGCCTTTCCTCGGCACAATGGCGGCTTCTGGTTCGCGTCGCCAAGGAGGCCGGCGTCGCCCAGGCTCGCCTCGCCGAACTTCTCGAAATCGAGCCGATCAGCGTTTCGCGCCTCGTCGACCGGATGGAGGAGGGCGGCTGGATCGAGCGGCGCTCCGACGCAACTGACCGGCGCGTGCGCATGATCTTCCCGACAGCCAAGGCGAACGCGGCCTATGCCGAGGTCAAAAGCCTTGCTGGCGAAGTTTATGAGGAATCGCTGGTCGGCGTTTCGCCGGACGACCGCCGCGTCCTTATCCGGGCGCTGGACACCATCGTGCAAAACCTGGCGGACGGCGAGACGTCGTCCTTGAAGAGTACGGAAGGGGCAGCAGCATGAACGCGGCAGCCAAGCTGGACGAGAATGTAACCAAGATCGAGACGCCGGCAAAGCCGGCCGCCGAAGCGCCTGCACAGCCGGCCGCAGCACCTGTCGCGGTGGCTCCCCCGGTTCAACCCGCTCCGGCTCCGGTCAAGAAGCGCCGCCTCGGCCGCTTGCTGCTGATGGTCGCCCTGCCGGCCGCGCTGGCCATTGGTGGCGGTTATGTCTGGGTGACCGGCGGCCGCTATCAGGAAACCGAGAACGCCAATTTGCAGCAGGCCAAGGTGTCGATCGCCTCGGACACCGCCGGACGCATCGTTCAGGTCGGCATCTCGGACAATCAGCAGGTCAAGCAGGGCGATGTGCTGTTTGCCGTCGACCCCGAGCCCTACCGGATTGCATTGGCGCAGGCCGACGCGGCGGTCGCAGTCGCACGCGTCGGTATCGAACAGCTGCGCGCCGCCTACAGCCAGGCGCTGGCCCAGGAAAAGTCCGATGCCAGCCAGGTCGACTACGCGCAGTCGCAGTATGACCGCGCCGCCGACCTTGCCCAGAAGGGCATCAACGCCAAATCGTCGCTGGACGAGGCCAAGAACGATCTCGACAAAGCCAGGCAGCAACTGGCCGTTGCCGAGCAAGGCATCATCAGCGCCAAGGCGGCTCTCGCCGGCAATCCCGATATCGAGACCGACAAGCATCCGACGGTGATGGCCGCACTCGCCGCGCGCGACAAGGCCGCCTACGATCTGGCGCAGACCACGGTCAAGGCGCCGGCCGACGGCGTCATCAGCCAGGCCTCCTCGTTCAAGATCGGCCAGTATGTCGGTTCCGGCACGCCGCTGTTTGCGTTGGTCGAGACCGGCGACACCTGGATCGATGCCAATTTCAAGGAAACCCAGCTTACCCACATGAAGCCTGGCCAGAAGGCCGAGATCGTCGTCGACACCTATCCGGGCAGAACTTTCGAGGCCACCGTCAAGGCGATCGGCGCCGGCACCGGCGCGGAGTTTTCGCTGTTGCCTGCTCAAAACGCCACCGGCAACTGGGTCAAGGTCACGCAGCGCATTCCGGTGCGCCTGGAGCTGACCGATGCCGACGCCAAAATGGCGCTGCGCACCGGTATGAGCGCCTCGGTTACGGTGGATACCGGCGTTGCTCGCGGGTTCCCCGCTATCTTCGGCCACGCCACCGCAGGCGAAGCGCAATAGACTGTGAATGGACCGTGATCTCGAAAAGCAGGATCACGGCCCGGCAGAACGCCCGCCGCAGGCGAGGTGAAGTTGAGATGACAGGATCGGTCCGACGGCAGGTTGAACGAGGGGTGGATTGGACCGGGCCGCATCGCGGCCTGCCCAGAACCTGGACCATCTCGGCGCGCCCATCCTTCGGACCTTGGATTTCCGGGCGGCAAGCGCCTGATGTGTCGAGACCTTCGATCGATGTAACCCCCACATCGATAGATCGCGTCCCACCGCGATGAGGGTCTCTTCACCAGAGAAGGCCTCGCCGCCCGGAAACCTAATGTACACGTTTTTGTAACCTGTCGGAAGTTCCGCATCATGACCACACCAGAACCTTTCAAGGAAGTGCCGCATCGCGGCCTGATCACCGTGGCGCTGATGCTGGCGACGGTCATGCAGGCGCTCGACACCACGATTGCCAATGTCGCGCTGCCGACCATGACCGGCGACCTCGGCGCGTCGCCCGACAACATAAACTGGGTGTTGACCTCCTACATCGTTGCCGCCGCGATCATGACGCCGGTGACCGGCTGGCTGGCCGACCGCTTCGGCCGCAAGGAACTGTTCCTGGCGGCGGTTGTCGGCTTCACCGTGTTCTCGATGCTGTGCGGCATTGCCTGGAGCCTGGAGAGCATAGTGTTCTTCCGGCTGATGCAGGGCGTGTTCGGCGCAGCCATCGTGCCGCTGTCGCAGACCTTCCTGCTCGACATCAACCCCAGGGAACGCCACGGCCAGGCGATGGCCATCTGGGGCGCCGGCATCATGCTGGGGCCGATCCTGGGTCCGACGCTGGGCGGTTGGCTGACCGAGAATTTCAACTGGCGCTGGGTGTTCTTCATCAATTTGCCGGTCGGCATCATCGCCTTCCTCGGCATGGCAGCCTATTTGCCGGTCGTTGCCCGGCGGATCCGCAGCTTCGATTTCTTCGGTTTCGCCATGATTTCGCTCGGCGTCGGCGCGCTGCAGCTGCTGCTCGACCGCGGCGGCGAGGTCGACTGGTTTTCCTCGGTCGAAATCTGGATCGAGCTTGCTCTTTCGATCACCGGCTTCTGGGTTTTCATCATCCATACACTGACGGCGGAACGTCCTTTCATCGACCCCAAGATCTTCCTCGACCGCAATTTCGTCACCGGTCTGGCTTTCATCTTCGTCATGGGCGTGCTGATCCTGGCCTCGATGTCGCTGCTGCCGCCGATGCTGTCGACCATCTTCGGCTATCCGACCGTCACCATCGGCGTCGTCCTGGGGCCGCGCGGTGTCGGCACGATGATTTCGATGCTTGTCGTTGGACGGCTCATGAGCAGGATCGACGCCCGCATCCTCGTCGTCATCGGCTTTCTGCTCACCGCGCAGTCGCTCTACACCATGTCCTCCTTCACGCCGCAGATGGACAATTGGCTGATCCTCAGCTCCGGCGTCATCCAGGGCCTGGGCATGGGCATGGTGTTCGTGCCGCTGTCCACGGTGGCCTTCGCTACGCTCGACGTGCGCTTCCGCACCGACGCCACGGCCCTGTTCAGCCTGGTTCGAAATCTCGGTTCGTCGATCGGTGTGTCGGTGGTGACGGTTCTCATGGTGCGCAACACGCAGGTCAATCACACCGAACTGTCGGCTTTCATCAACCCGTTCAACCCCAATTTGTGGGCGGCCTCGCCGGCGGCAGCAGGCGGCGATCCGACGGCACTTTCGCAGGTGGACCGCATGGTCAACATCCAGGCGATGATGATCTCCTACGTCAACGACTTCAAACTGCTGATGGTGATGACGCTGGTTGCCATTCCGTTTGTCTTCCTGCTGCGCAAGCCGAAGACCGCTCCGGCCGGCGCGGCAGCTCCTGCCGCGCATATGGATTGAGGCGGGCGCCGGTAGCGCTGGCAGCAAGCTGGTTGCCCCTGATGATTTGTTGCTCGGATGATCGTCAAAACCCGCGTGTGAAAAAGAATATCGATAATGAGCCGTTGGAAGTTGATTTGAAATGACATTTGCACCTTTGGTATCTGGTTGCTGACGCCTCCAATTCCGTTACAGTTCATCTTGAATTAGCACATCTGTAACATTGTCAGTCGACTTTCGTCTGGCACGACAGAGGCCCTTTCTTGTTTCAGGTGCCAAACCGGAGGAGGTCTGTTTGGTCACGAAGTCATCCAGAAGATCCGTCGGGGCGCGCGGGCCGGTGGGCGTAGCCGCATTGGCAAGACTGGCTGACGTTTCCTACGAAACGCTCGAGGGAGAACTTCGCACGACCATTGCGGGTCTCGAAGGGCAGACCCTGCGCTTCGAGACTGCGATCGAGAATATTTCGCAAGGCATCTGCTTTTTCGATGCCGATGAACGGCTGATCCTGAGCAACCGGCGCTATGCGGAAATCTACCGCATTGCGCCCGAGGAATTGCGGCCTGGCGTGACACTGAGCGAAATCGTCGAACGCCGCGTCGCCGCGGGCACGGCGGCGCCGGCCGCCGACACCTATCTCGCAACGGCTCGCTCGATCAATTCGGGCAAGGCTTCGCGGCTCTGGACCGCCAAACTTGTCGATGGTCGCACAATCCAGATCCGTAACCAGCCCATGCCCGATGGCAGTTGGATCGCCACGCATGAGGACATCACTGAACTCCTCGCCAATCGGCAGATCGTCGACGAGCGCATTTCGCTGCAGGCGCTGATCGACTGGGTGCCCGATTACCTCTGGGTCAAGGATACGCAAAGCCGTTTCGTCGTGGTCAACAGCGCCCTTGCGACCGATAGCGGCCGCAACAAGACCAGCGACATGATCGGTTTGACCGATTTTGATCTCCACCCCCCGGAAGTTGCGCGGAAATTTCGCCTGGTCGAGCAGCGCCTGCTCAAGAGCGGACAACCAATGATCGACGCGGAAGAGTTTGTCGTCGATGCGTCGGGGAACGGCAAATGGCTTTCGTCGACGAAGGTGCCGTTGCGCAATCGCCAAAATGAAATCTTCGGCCTGGTTGGCATTGCCCACGACATCACCGCCCGCAAGCAGGCGGATGTCCTTCGCAGCGGGCAGGCGCAGATCCTCGAAATGATTGCCACGAGCGCGCCGCTGGAGGACGTGCTCGACCGCCTCATGCGCTTCGTCGAGGCTCAGTTGAAGGGGATATTCGGTTCCGTCCTGCTGCTCGACAAGGACGGCATTCATTTGCGTCACGGTGCGGCGCCGGGCCTGGCGAAAGCCTATACGAGCGCCATCGATGGGGCGGCCATCGGTCCCAAGGTGGGATCCTGCGGAACCGCCATCTACCGGCGGGAACCGGTCATTGTTACCGATATTCTGCAGGATCCGCTTTGGGACGATTACCGCGAACTGGCGGCACCCCATGGCTATCGTTCGTGCTGGTCAACCCCGATCCTGTCGCATCGGGGCGTCGTGTTGGGCGCCTTTGCCATGTATTCGATGACCGTGCGCGAACCCACCCATGCCGAGACCCGCCTGATCGAGTTCACCACACACATTGCCGGCATCGCGATCGAGCGCAAATTGGCGGAAGACCAGATCCACTTCATGGCCAACCATGATGCGCTGACCGGCCTGCCCAATCGCGCTTTGCTGGAGGATCGGCTTTCCCAGGCGGTCCTCTACGCGCAGCGATACAATCGCTGGATGACGGTGGTGTTCATCGATCTCGACAATTTCAAACTGGTGAACGATACGTTTGGCCACAATGCCGGCGACGAACTCCTCAAGACCGTCGCCAGCCGTTTGGTTGGATGCGTGAAGGCCACCGACACCGTCGTGCGGCTTGGCGGCGACGAATTTGTCATCGTCCTGTTCGACCAAACCACCAATGTCGATGTGGTCTCGGAAACCCTGCAGACGATCAGGGATGCGATCGCGGAACCGGTTCTTGTCGGAGAGCATCGGCTGAGAACGACGGCCAGCATCGGCATCGCAAATTACCCGAAGGACGGGACCAGCCCGGATACGCTGTTGGCCAATGCCGACGCCGCCATGTATCGCGCCAAGGAATTCGGCCGCGACAATTTCCAGTTCTATGCCCCGGAGTTCAACTCAACTGCACATGAAAAATTCCTGCTTCAGGAGGAATTGCGAAACGCGCTCGCCCGGTCGGAATTCGCTCTGCACTATCAGCCACAGGTGGATCTGCGATCGGGGCAGGTTTTCGCCGTCGAAGCGCTGGTGCGCTGGAACCACCCGACGCGAGGCCTGGTTTCGCCGGCGATGTTCATCCCGACCGCCGAGGAGACCGGGCTGATCGTGCCGCTCGGCGACTGGATCCTGCACGAAGCCTGCCGGCAGAACAAAGCCTGGCAGCGCGCCGGTCTGTCGCCCGTAACCGTCTGCGTCAACGTGTCGGCGCGGCAGTTCCGGGAGAAGAACCTGATCGACCGCGTCGTCAACGCGTTGAAGGAAAGCGGCCTGGAGGCGAGGTATCTCGAGCTCGAAGTGACGGAAAGCCTGATCATGCAGGATTTCGAGCTGGCGGTCGCAACGATGAACGGACTGCAAAAGCTCGGCGTGCAGATATCGATCGACGATTTCGGAACAGGCTATTCCAGTCTCAGCGCCCTCAAGACGTTTCCGGTGGCGCGGCTGAAGATCGACAAGTCCTTCATCAACGATCTCGCGACCGACGAGAACGATCAGGCGGTCACTGGCGCCGTGATTTCCCTGGGGCAGAAGTTGAACCTTCGGGTGCTGGCCGAAGGTGTCGAAACGGAAGACCAGGTCGCCTTCCTGCGCAAGAACAATTGTGACGAGGTGCAGGGCAATTATTTCAGCAAACCCCTGTCGCCTGGGGATATCGGCGAGCTGATCGCGAAAGGCTGACGGCTGGGTCGCGCCGTGACCGCTGGCTGCTATTTTCCGAGCACCAGGCTCCAGTAGCGGATGGCGCTGTCGCGCCCGTCGCGTACATAGGCGAGGCCGAAGCGGCTGAAATCCGGATCGAGCATGTTGCGGCGGTGGCCGGCCGAATGCATCCAGATGTCGAACAGCTTCTGCTGGTCGAAGCGGCCCTCGGCGATGTTCTCGGCAGCAGCGCCCCGCACGCCATTGTCTTTCATCCGCGACGCGAAATCCTTGCCCCAGCCGGTCGTGTGGCTCATGCGTTCGCGCGAGGCCATATAGCCGGCCTGCTGCAGAGCGGCCTGCTCGAGCTGGGCGTCCGGCACCAGCGCCGGCAGTCCGGCCGAAGCTCGGATGCCGGCCAGCGCCGCGGTGGCCGAGGACGACACACCGGCGCCTTCGCCGGTCGGCACCGAGACCGTGCTGCAAGCAGCGAGGCCAGCCATGGCTGCAAGGCCGATCAGCAGTAGGCGCCTGTTTGATTTTGGACTTGCTTCGCCAGAGCGGGTTTGCGCGAGCGGATGATTGGTGGTGCAGATCATTGTCATGCCTGCCTGACTTAGCGGCGATCATGGCTTTTGCCGGGCAGGGCTGCGAAAATCTCAATCGCTGGCCTCCGTGCAGGTTCGGCCGGCCGATTCGAATGGGAAGGTCGGCGGCCGATGTAGTCTCGGCGCGCTGCGTCCGATCAGCGTTGCGCGTCGGTCGCCATTTTAAGCGCCAGCGCGGCAAGCACCGTGCCCATCATCCAGCGCTGGATGACCATCCATAGCGGCCGTCCGGCAAGAAAGGTGGCGATCGAACCGGCCGTTACCGCGATGATGGCATTGACGGTCAGGCTGATCGAGATCTGCGTGGCGCCGAGCACCAGAAGCTGCGACAGCACATGGCCGTTGCCCAGCGAGATGAACTGCGGCAGCAGCGACAGATAAAGCACCGCCACCTTGGGATTGAGGAGATTGGTCATTAGACCCATGGCGAACAGCTTGCGGGGCCTGTCCTTCGGCAGTTCGCGCACCTGGAATGGTGAGCGCCCGCCGGGCCGCACCGCTTGCCAGGCGAGCCATAGCAGATAGAGCGCGCCGGCAATGCGCAGTGCGTCATAGGCAAACGGCACGGCAAGCAGCAGCGCGGTGATGCCCAGCGCAGCCGACACGACATAGAACAGAAAGCCGACCGCCACGCCGCCGAGGGAGATCAGCCCGGCCTTGGGGCCTTGCGACAGCGAGCGCGAGATCAGGTAGATCATGTTTGGCCCGGGCGTCAGCACCATGCCCAGGCAGACCAGCGCGAAGGCGAGATGGTTGGCGGTTTCGGGCACGGGGCAATCTCCGGGAAGCGGTGACGATACCCACCACGCGTTTTGACTCACCGCAAGAGCATGATGGCCGGAGACTTTGCGCCAGCGGTCGAAAAATGACGAAAGCGAAGCCGCCAATTTCCCCCCACAAGGTGGGGAAAATCAGCAGCTTGACCCCTCAGCTCACCACGCGCAAGTTCGAGAGCTCGTTGGCGATTTCCTTGAAATTGTCGGACAGCGTGGCGCCGGTCGCGTTCCAGAACAGTTTTGCAGGCTTGCTCGGGTCGGTCGGATCCTTGCGGAAGCGAGAGTCCGACGAGCACGTCTTCAGTGCCTCCATCGCGCTCTTGTCGCCGGCGTCGGTCGTCGACATGTCGAGCGCCACCGTCATCACCATGATGTTGGCCGCCTTGGCGTTGTTGCACAGCGTCGCCATCTGCTCGTTGAGCGCGGCGGTGTAGTTGCTCGACGAATAGTTGAGCTGGCCGATTGCGCTCGACGTGCCGCCGAACAGGCGGGTGACCGCAGTGCCGTTGTAGCCGACGCCGGTATAGCCATAGCCGGCATAGGTCGACTTGTTGCCGGCGGGGTCGGAACTCACCGTCGAATAGGTGTTCTCGCCGTCGGTGAGCACGATGACCACCTTGTCATTGCCTCGTTCCGTCTCAGGACGTCCTCCTGTGAAAGGCTCCGTGCTGGAGACGGTGCGCCAGCCCCAGGCCATGCCTTCCGGCACATTGGTGTTGCCGTTGGGCGCCATCAGGTCGATCGCAGCCTTGATCTTGGTCAGCCCGGCGGCGTTGGCGACGTCGGTCAGCGGTGTGATCGGCGTGGTGGTGCAGCTGTAATTCGGACCGGCACCCGTCCCCAGCACCGGCGCGTTCATCGGCCGTGGCTGGAAATACTTGGCCATGTTGGACTGCCTAGTCTTGCCGGTGGTGCTCGCCGGATCGTCGTTCCACCAGCTGTTGGCCGCGCCATAGGTCTTGGGGGCCACCTCGTCGGGGTCCTGCGTTATGTACCAATGATTGCCCGGCTCGTCTGGCGCGAACATCGGCACGAACATGGTCGCGGGATCGCCGACGCCGGTGCCGGTGTTGTTCGGTCCGCCGGAGGCCGGCGCGTCGGTGACATTATAGGGGTAGGGACGGACCTCGACGCAGCCCTGCCAGCTGGCGAACGGTCCGTATGTGTCGTTGTAGTCGTATTCGTTGTGGCTGTCCGAGCATGTATGATTGGCACGATATTTGTCGCAGACCACGCGTTTGCTGCCGACGATGCGCTCGTGGCTGGTGACCACCTTCATGTCGCGGTAGAGCGAGAAGCGGGTCAGCATCTGCCCCTCCTGCTCACCCCAGCCAGTGCCTTTCTTGTACCAGATGCCGCCGATCTTCTGGGCATATTTGTCGGCTGCGTTAAGCGTCGACCAGGCGAAATTCTCGTTGTGGATGGGCGACAGCCCGTAGGCGTCGATCCATGACGCGTTGTCGTTGCTGGCGCCGACATTGACCGAGGCGGCGAACGGCACAAGGCTGAACTGGACCGGCTTGTCGATCTGCTTGATCATCGCGGCCTGCAAGGCAAGCGTGTCGACGAGCTGCTTGGCGGCTTGCTTGAGAAGGTCGATGCGCTTTTGTCCGGCACCCGTGCCCGTGTTCGACATCGACCCCGAATTGTCGAGCACCATGGCCACTTCCAGCGTGTTCTTCAGCCGGACTTGCGAACACACGGAGTACGTGACGTTTTCCGACGTCCTGCCGATCAGCATCGCCGCTGCCGGTAGAAAATAGGGCTTATAGACCAGGCTGGCGCACAGCTTGACGATGCCGCCGCCGGTCGTGCTGCTGGGCAGCGTAACGCTGAGCCTCGTGTCGGCGGGATTGACGTCGTTGAGGTTTGCCTTGAAGAAGTCGAGCGCATAGGCCCGCAACTGGTCGTCGGTGGCGCCTTCCACCAGCCGGCGCGCTGTGGCGAAGTTGGCGGCGTCGAGCGCGTTGACCACCCTCTGCTTCTCGCTGATCACGCCGGTGTAGTCGACAGCCATTGCCACTCCGCCCATCAGTGGCACCATCGCCACAACGGTCATCAGAGCGTAATTGCCGCGGCGGTCACGCCAGAAGTCACGCCGGAATGTGCGCCAGAGTTCACGCATGTGATGTAAGCGGCCCCGCCTGCGGATTCTTCAATGCCGCCACAGTTTCACAAAACGTTGAAGGATGGGTTTGGGAAACTGCTCGATTGCGCGGATAGCGCTTCACCAGGCGCTAACCAAATGCACGGACACGTGAGCAACGCCGCAACAAAACGCCCCGCCGAGGCGGAGCGCCGTGTTCGAAAGATCGCGCCGATCAGCTGACGATGCGCAGGTTCGACAGTTCGTCGGCGATTTCCTTGAAACTTTGCGACAAGGTGGCGCCGGTCGCGTTCCAGTACAGCTTCGCCGGTTTGCTCGGGTCGGTCGGATCCTTGCGGAAGCGCGAATCCGAGGAGCATTTCTTGAGCGCGTCTATGGCAGTCTTTTCCGCCGGCTTGGTGGTAACCAGGTCAAGCGAGACCGTCATCAAGAGAATGTTCGAATTCTTCGCATTGGTGCAAAGCGTTTGCATCTGCTGGTCAAGCGCGGTTGTGTAGTTGGCCGCCGTATAAGTTGTCTTGGGGACGGTCGTGTTGACGAAAAGGCGGGTCGCGGTTTCCCCCGTTTTCGGGCCGGTATAACCATAGGCGGCGTAGGTCGATCCGTCCTTAGCATAGCTGCTGGTCATGTCGTTTGTGGGGCCGATGCTGTAGGTGTTGGCGCCGTCGGTCAGCACGATGACGACTTTGTCGTTGCCCCTTTCGGTGTTCGGCCGGCCTTCTGTGAATGGCTCGTTGCTCGACACCGTCCGCCAGCCCCAGGCCAGCCCTTCCGGCACGTTGGTGTTGCCGGTCGGCGCCATGGCATTGATGGCGTCCGTCAGGATTTTCTTGCCGGCCGTGGTGGTTATGTCCTGCAACGGCGTGATCGCAGCGGTCGTGCATGCCGCATTGGGTCCATCATCAGAGCCTGCGGCCGCTGCGTCCCAGGGCTTTGTCAGAAAATACTTTCGCATATCCGCTTGGCGTTTGGGGACAGTCAGCGTGTCGGAATAATCGATCCACCAATTGTTGGCGTAACCCCATGTCGATGTGCTGGTGCGAGTTGTGTCGAGCCAGAAATTGCCGGCTTCGTCCGGGGCGAACATCGGCACGAACATGGTGGCGGGTGTGCTCGTGGTCGGCGATGTGTCGTCGTCATTATAGGGATACGGCCTCGCCTCTACGCAGCCCTTCCAGGCTTCGTATTGGGCGGTCACAGAGGTCTTGCAACTGCCGTTCGAGTTCTTTTTCGTACAGGTCGCGGCCTTCATGTCGTTTGCAAATAGACTGAACCGCGTCGCTGTGGTATTTTGGCCGTATTGCCCAGTGCCCCAGCCACTGCCGCGCTTCCAGTAAGCACTGCCAACCTTTTCAATGTATTTATTCGAGTCATAACCAGACGACGCGTTCTTGTACATGAACTGCCAATCAAAGTTCTCGTGATGGATTGGCGAAATGCCGGTCGTATCCATCCAGGTTGCGTCCTTGTTGGCTGGGCCAACATTGACCGACGCAGAAAACGGGACCAGCGAGAACTGCACCGGCCTGGTGACCTGCCTCATTTGTGCGGCCTGGAGCGCCATCGTATTGACAAGCTCGGTAGCGGCCTTCTTGAGCAAATCTATTCGCGGCTGGCCGGTGCCGGAGCCGTTGATGCTCATGGAGCCGGAATTATCGAGCACGAGAGACACTTCCAGTGTGTTCTTGAGGCGGATCTCGGAGCACGCGGAGGTTTTGGCATCGGTGGACGTTCTTCCGATCAGCATGGCCGCCACCGGCAGGAAATAGGGGTGGAACGTCAAACTGGCGCACAGCTTCAGCGTGCCGCCACCTGCGTTGTTGTTGGGCAGCGTCACCGTCAGGGCCGTATTGGCCGAGCTGACCTTTCCGAGATTGGCTTCGAAGAAATCCTTCGCATAGGCCTTGACTGCCGTGTCGGTCGCCCCGGTGACGATCTGCTGTGCCGTGGCAATCCCGGCGGCATCCAGCGCGTTCAGCATGTTCTGCTTCTGGCGCAGGAGATCGGTGTAGTCGATTGCAAGCGCCAGCGCGCCCATCAAGGGCACCATGGTGATCACTGTCATCAAGGCATAGTTGCCGCGTCTGTCGTTCAGAAATCTGCGGATCATGCCTTCAGCACCCCTGCCAGGACCCAATATCGGTCCGAAGATGCCCACAAAATCGTTAAATTTCAGGTTGCTGAAATACATTCAACATCGGCCCATCTTTTCAAGGCTCGTTAACCACTCGGCCCTGGTGATCAGCGGTGCGACATTGTTTCGATCGACCGAAGCTCGGAGAAGGGTGGTTCCTGCCTGTTGCAACCTTCGATCAGCCCGTTGCGCAACAGCCTGGCAAGTGCCGAAAAGCTGGTGACAGGATGAAACGCTTCGGTTAATGCGGGGCCGGTTGCGGCGGACCGTCGGCTGCAGCTCTCGCAATGATCGTCACAGCAGGAAAACGGCATGGCGGATTCGCCTGACATCATCGGCTCGCTCGCGGATTTGTCGGGCGCCTACTCGGCCATCCTGTGCGATGTCTGGGGGGTGATCCACAATGGCGAATGGCATTTTCCGGCGGCTGCCGAAGCGCTTGCCGCCGCGCGTGCGGCGAAGGTCCCGGTCGTCCTGATCACCAACTCGCCGCGCCGCAATGCCGATGTGGTGGCGCAGATGAATGCGATCGGCGTTCCCGCCGCCGCCTACGACCGCGTCGTGACCTCAGGCGATGTGACCCGCGACCTTATCGCCGAAGGCCCACGAAAAATCTTCCATATCGGCGCCGACCGCGATTTCACCCTCTATGACGGTCTGGACGTCGAGCTCGTCGAGGAGTTCGAGGCCTCCGGCGCGGTCTGCACCGGGCTGTTCGACGACGAGGTGGAAACGCCTGAGGATTACGCCGATCTGCTGCGCCGGCTGCGCGCCAGGAACCTGCCTTTCATCTGCGCCAATCCCGACATCGTGGTCGAACGCGGCGAGCGCATGATCTGGTGCGCCGGCGCCTTGGCGCGCGACTATGCCCAGCTTGGCGGCCGCACGCTGATCGCCGGAAAACCCTATGCGCCGGTCTATGACGTAGCCCTGCGGGAGGTTGCCGTGCTTCTCGGCCGCGACGTCGCGCGCCCCGAGGTGCTGGCCATCGGCGACGGCATGATGACCGACGTCAAGGGCGCCGCCGACAACGGCATCGATGTTCTTTACGTCTCGGGCGGCATTCACGCGCGCGACTATGGCGATCCCATGCAGCCGGACCCCGCCAGGCTTGCAGCCTTTCTGCAAAAGCACGGCTACCGGCCGGTCGCCGTCATTCCGAGACTGCGGTAGGGTCGCTTCCATGAGCGGAGCCTTCGAACATATTTCCGCGACCGCGCCGCTGTCGCCGCATTTGCGCCGCGGCGTGGTGGCGATCGGCAATTTCGACGGCGTCCATCGCGGCCACCAGGCGGTGCTCGATCGCGCGCTTGCCGAAGCCGGGCGGCGCGGCGTGCCGGCGCTGGTGCTGACCTTCGAGCCGCATCCGCGCAAGGTGTTCAGGCCGGATATGCCGCTGTTCGTGTTGACGCCGCCGCCGATGAAGGCGCGGCTGTTGTCGCATCTGGGCTTTGCCGCACTCGTCGAACAGCCGTTCACGCGCGCCTTTGCCGGCCTGTCGGCCGAGGCTTTCGTGACCGATGTACTGGAGACGAACCTCGGCATCACCCATGCCGTGACCGGCTTCGATTTCCACTTCGGCAAGGACCGGCAGGGCGGTCCTGCGTTTCTGATGGCGGCAGGCGAGCGCCATGGTTTCGGCGTCACCCTGGTCGACGCCTTTCGCGACGAGGGCGCCGAGGTGGTGTCGTCGAGCCGTATCCGCGAGCTGCTCTGCGAGGGAGAGGTCGCCGAGGCCGCAGGCCTGCTCGGCTACCGCTTCACCGTCGAAAGCGAAGTGATCGGCGGCCAGCAGCTCGGCCGCACGCTCGGCTTCCCGACAGCCAACATGAGGCTTTCGCCGGAAACGACTCTGAAGGAAGGGATTTATGCCGTCCGCTTTCGCCGCGCCGACGGCACGCTCTATGATGGTGTCGCCAGCTTCGGGCGTCGCCCGACTGTCGACGACAATGGCGCGCCGCTGCTCGAAACCTTCGTCTTCGACTTTGCCGGCGATCTCTATGGCGAGATCTGCGACGTATCGCTCTTCGGCTTTTTGCGTCCCGAGGTGAAGTTCGATGGGCTCGATGGGCTGGTGGCACAAATGAAGCGCGACGAGGCGGAGGCGCGCGCGCTGCTGGCCGGCGTCAGGCCGCTTTCGGATCTGGACGGCGCCATCGCTTTTTGAGCCTTCCGGCCGCTTACCTCTTCAAGCCCCTACTTCTTCAACGCCAGTCCAAGAGCGATGAAGCTCCAGCCCTGGAAGATCAGGTCGATGGCCAGGAACAGGCCGAGCACCCACAGGCTGTTGACCGGCCAGCCCATGGCGATGGTCAGCCCCGCCAGCACGCTGATCAGGCCCGCCGCGACGACCCAGCCCCAGCCCTTTTCCGGTCGGTGGCTATAGCCGACCCAGGCCCTGAGCGCGCCTGAAGCGACCAGCGCCACCGCCAGCAGCAAGGTCAGCACCGTCGAGGCCAGCAGCGGATTGTCGAAGGCAAAGAAACCGGCAACGGCATAAAGTAGGCCGCTGAGCAGCCAATAGAAGAAGCGACTCCAGGTCTTCACGCCGAAGGCATGCACGATCTCGATGATGCCGGCCATCAGCATCAGCCAGCCCACGACATAGACCGAGGCGACGGTGGCGATGAACAGATTGCCGAAGGCAATGCCGCCGAAGATGAGCAGCAGCACGCCGAGCGCGACGAACCACCCCCATTTGTCCCGTGTCCGGCCGGTCGCATCTTTCAGGGTATCACCGTGCAGGGTCATGGCTGCATCTGCTCGAAATCGCCTGGCACCTTGCCGGGAGGTTAGCCCCGGCTGTAGCGGACGTCCAGCCGATGGTGACGGCTAGCAAACAAACAAAGCGTCGGTGGCTTGAGGTTCGCGCGTACGTGTCAATTTATGGCAGCCCACCCAGTCACAAGGACGAGGACAAGCGTGACGATCGCTCCAGAGACGTAGACGATCGTTCTGACACTGCCACCCTTGGCGGCATTGCCCCCGCGTAGGTAAACCCCCAGGTGAAGCAGGCGTATCGCCACATGAACCCAGACAATGGTCGCCAACGTGGCCGACCCAACGCCAACCATCATGGCCAGCACCGCCGGGACGACAAAAGGCGCCAGCGCCTCGACCGAGTTCATATGCACGCGGTCGATCCTGTAGAGGAGATTGGCGTCGTCGGCCGGGATCACCGGACCGGAAAGCGCTCCGGCAAATCCCTTGGACGAACCCGAGTAAACCGCCAGCGCGACTGACAAAAGACAGAGGATCAGTACACCGAGGATGCTTAGCCAATAGGGTTCCATAATTGTGCTCCTTCAGGTCACCTTGCTGGCAAAAAGATCTTGGAATCGCCTGAGATACAGCGGCCAGCCTCGATCACCGTCAATCCCAAAGCGCACGCCTTCCCAGCCTTCGCCATGACGTTCGAGATTGCGATGCTCGATCTCGACGCGGGTCCGGCTATTCGTCTCCGCCGTAAACCGGACTTCCCACTCGCTGGTCCTGTCCGGATTGGTCTCGATCTGCCATTGAGGGCTGATATCCCAACTCAGAAGCAGTCGGTTCGGCGGCTCGTAGGCCAGCACTCGTGCCCAGCGGCACTCGCTGCCATCCACACCGCGGTCGTAGACGTGACCGCCAACGCGGGGTTCGAAGATCGTCTCCGCGATCGGCACCGCAAGCAGGTTATGCTCTTTGGGTTTGAAACTGCCGAAGTCCTCGGTGAAGACCTTGAAGGCATGTGCGATCGGAGCCTCGACAAGGATGGAGTGCCTCACGGGCGGTTGATGTGTGCTCATTCCTGCTCCTTCAAGGGCTGTTCGACGACCACTTTGTAGGCCGCCAAGGTCTTGCTCCAGAACCGGTCGAGTTCGGCGCGCAGGCTGGCCAAGCCTTCCGGTTCGACCCGGTAGATGCGTTGCTTGCCTAGCCGTGTGTTGGCCACGAGGCCGGCGTCCTTGAGCACCTTCAGGTGCTGCGAGACCGCCGGCCGGGTGACAGGAAGCGCACGAGCCAATTCCCCGACCGAACAGGGTTGTTCGACCAGCAGTTCGAAGATCGTCCGCCTGGTCGGGTCGCCAAGCGCTGTCCATCTGTTCATGTTAGTCTGCACTAACGCGCCCTGTTCAAATGGGCCACAGCGCAAAAAACAGGGTCGCAGTTGCCGCCACTGCTGTAGATTTTAAGTCAAATTTTACCGAACCGGCGCCATGGCTTTGGCTGCCGGGTGTTCTCTCCGTTTTGTTTCGCGTATGGGGTGATGATGCGTATTGTCTGGACGATTCCGCTGTTTCTCGCCTCGGCGCTGCTCACTGTGTCCACCGCCAATGCGGGCGAGGGTGCCTTCGGCTGGATGTCCGGCGACTGGTACCTGACGCTTGGCGCCACCGGCATGGTCGCGCCGAAATTCGAGGGCTCCAACAGCTATCTGCTCAGCGCATCGCCGATCATCTCGCTGGGCAAGGCCGGCCCGGCCGCGCGCTTTACCTCGCGCAACGACAACATCTCGCTGGCGCTGGTTGACGATGGCGGCGTCCGCGCCGGCCTGACCGGAAAGTTCCTGTTTTCACGCGACAGCAAGGATGAACTCAAGGGCCTCGGCCCGGTGCGCTGGGGCGGTGAGGTCGGCGGCTTCTTCGAATTCTACCCGACGGATTGGTTGCGCGCCCGCGCCGAATTGCGCCACGGCATTCGTGCCCATAATGGCTTTGTCGCCGACATCGCCGCCGATGCCTTCTACGATATCACGCCGACGGTCAGGATTTCGGGAGGCCCGCGCGTGTCCTTTGCCTCATCGAGCTATTTCGACTCCTATTATGGCGTCAACGCCAAGGAGGCTGTGGCCTCGGCCTGAGCGAATACCATCCTGGCGGCGGCCTGAAATCGACCGGACTCGGCGGCGCCATCACCTGGAAGGTCACCGACCCGATGACCGCCAGCCTGTTCGGCGAATATGCGCGCCTGATAGGCCCGGCCGCCGATTCCAGCCTGGTCAAGGAGCGCGGCGACCGTAACCAGTTCACGGTCGGCGTCTCGACCACCTATCGCTTCGACTTCGCGATGTAAGTGAATCGAACAAGAGACGCTTTATTCCTACGGCTTTCTCCGCTAAAAGCCCGGGAATGACGAGCTTTTCACGCGTTCGCGCGCTGACGATACGAATTACAGGCCCGGTGTTCCGGGCGGCCTGAGCGCCGCCGGAGCCGCCGGGAGTTTTGCGCGCCCCCTCGCGCTTTTCCAATCATGATAGTTCACGCCCGAGCTTTTACGCCCGCCGGGCAATGCATATGGCAGACCAATGACCGACACTGTTGAAACGATCGACTATTCCAAGACGCTTTATCTGCCGCAGACGGATTTCCCGATGCGCGCCGGCTTGCCTGAAAAAGAGCCGCTGCTGGTCAAGCGCTGGCAGGATATGGACCTTTACGCCAAGCTGCGCGAGGCGGCCGCCGGCCGCGAAAAATACGTGCTGCATGACGGCCCGCCCTACGCCAATGGCAACATCCATATCGGCCACGCGCTGAACAAGATCCTCAAGGACGTCATCACCCGTTCGTTCCAGATGCGCGGCTATGACTCCAATTACGTGCCCGGCTGGGACTGCCACGGCCTGCCGATCGAATGGAAGATCGAGGAACAGTACCGCGCCAAGGGCAAGAACAAGGACGAGGTGCCGGTCAACGAGTTCCGCAAGGAATGCCGCGACTTCGCCGCGAACTGGATCACGGTGCAGGGCGGCGAGTTCCAGCGGCTCGGCGTCGTAGGCGATTTCAAGAACCCCTATACGACGATGGCTTTCCACTCGGAGTCGCGCATCGCCGGGGAGTTGTTGAAGTTCGCCATGTCCGGCCAGCTCTATCGCGGCTCCAAGCCGGTGATGTGGAGCGTGGTCGAGCGCACCGCACTGGCCGAGGCCGAGATCGAATACCAGGACTATGAGTCCGACACGATCTGGGTGAAGTTTCCAGTTGTGTCAGGATTTTGGAGCGTTGAGCACTTTGTATCAGACGCTGCATCGTCCATGCGCGTTCCGGAAAGCGTTGCACTTTTGGACAACGCCCACGTCGTCATCTGGACGACAACCCCGTGGACGATCCCCGGCAACCGTGCCGTCAACTATTCGTCACGGATCGGCTACGGCCTTTATGAAGTTACCGCAGCCGAAAATTCGTTCGGTCCACAGCCCGGTGAGAAGCTGATCTTTGCAGATGCGCTTGCCGAAGACTCCTCGGCCAAGGCCAAGGTCACCTTGAATCGGCTTCGCAGCGTTTCGGTCGAAGAGCTTGGAAGCCTTACACTTTCACATCCCTTCAAAGGTCTCGGCGGTGGTTACGAATTCGCCGTACCCATGCTTGCCGGGGACCATGTCACCGACGATGCCGGTACGGGTTTCGTCCACACCGCGCCCGGCCATGGCCGCGAGGACTTTGATGCCTGGATGGATGCGGCATCGGATTTGCGCGCACGTGGCATCGACCCTGCCATCCCCTTCACTGTAGATGATGCCGGCTTCTTCACCAGGGACGCGCCGGGTTTTGGCCCGGATCGCGAAGGTGGCGCCGCGCGTGTCATCGACGATAACGGCAAGAAGGGCAATGCCAATCAGGCGGTCATCGACGAACTGATCAAGCGCAACGCGCTGTTCGCGCGCGGCCGGCTGAAGCATTCCTACCCGCATTCCTGGCGGTCGAAGAAGCCGATCATCTTCCGCAACACGCCGCAATGGTTCGTCTATATGGACAAGGACCTCGGCGACGGCACGACGTTGCGCAGCCGTGCGCTGAAGGCGATCGACGACACACGCTTCGTGCCGGCGGCCGGCCAGAACCGTATCCGCGCCATGATCGAGGAACGCCCGGATTGGGTCTTGTCACGCCAGCGCGCCTGGGGCGTGCCGATCGCCGTCTTTGCCGATGAGGATGGCAACGTGCTGAAGGACGAAGCCGTCAACCAGCGCATCATGGATGCTTTCGAACAGGAAGGCGCCGACGCCTGGTTCGCTGCCGGCGCCAAGGAGCGTTTCCTCGGCAATCACGATGCCTCCAAATGGAAGCAGGTGATGGACATCCTTGACGTCTGGTTCGATTCGGGCTCGACGCATGTCTTCACGCTGGAAGACCGTCCGGACCTGAAATGGCCGGCCGACGTCTATCTCGAAGGCTCCGACCAGCATCGCGGCTGGTTCCACTCCTCGCTGCTCGAAAGCTGCGGCACGAGGGGCAGGGCACCTTACGACACCGTCGTCACCCATGGCTTCACCATGGATGAGGAGGGGCGAAAGATGTCGAAATCGCTCGGCAACACCGTGGTGCCGCAAGACGTCATCAAGCAGTCCGGCGCCGACATTCTGCGGTTATGGGTGGTGACGACGGATTATTGGGAAGACCAGCGTCTCGGCAAGAACGTGCTGCAGACCAACATCGACGCCTACCGCAAGCTCCGCAACACCATCCGCTGGATGCTGGGCACGCTCGCCCATGACGATGGCGAGGAGGTGCCGCTGGACAAGATGCCGGAACTGGAGCGGCTGATGCTGCATCGGCTGGCCGAGCTCGATGAGGTCGTGCGCTCGGGCTACGACGCGTTCGAGTTCAAACGCATCACCCGCACTTTGCTCGACTTCATGGTGGTCGAGCTGTCGGCCTTCTATTTCGACATCAGGAAGGACGCGCTCTATTGCGAGGGACCCGCCAGCGTGAAGCGCAAGGCCTCGGTGCAAGTGGTGCGCCACCTCTTCGACTGCCTGGTGAAATGGCTGGCGCCGATGCTGCCCTTCACCACGGAAGAAGCCTGGCTCGACCGTCATCCGGATGCTGTCTCGCTGCATCTCGACCAGTTCCCCGAGATTCCGGCCGACTGGAAGAACGAGGCACTGGCGGAAAAATGGCGCAAGGTGCGGCAGGTCCGCCGAGTCGTCACCGGCGCGCTCGAGATCGCACGCGCTCAGAAGGTCATCGGTGCCTCGCTGGAAGCCGTGCCGGTCGTGACCCTCGACGATGCCGCGCTTGAAGCCGCGATCGCCGATGTCGACATGGCCGAAATGGCGATCACCAGCGATCTCGTCATCGCCCACGGCAAGGCGCCGGAAGGCGCCTTTGCGCTCGACGACGTCAAGGGTGTCGCGGTGGTGGTTGAAAAGGCCGAGGACCGTGGGTTGGTCAAATGCGCGCGCTCGTGGCGCTATACCGCCGATGTCGGGCAGGACGTGGAATTCCCCGACGTGTCTGCCCGCGATGCCGCCGTGCTGCATGAACTCAAGGCTCTGGGGCGTTTGTAAGCGCTCATAAGCCGGTGCACAAATGCCACGGCGGGCGGGTGAAAAGCGCCCGCGCGTTGCCCTTAACGAGTGGTTGAGATAAACACGCGAAACTCCGGAAGACAAATTGTCGCCGGAATTCCGTCGCAAGAGCGTGGACGATGGGGACCGGGGCCTTTGGCCGGTGACGATCGAGAGGCTGTCTAGAGTGGGACTTTTTGGCATGATCGACAGAACTTCCGTGCGCGTTGCGCTGCTGGCGCCGCTTGTCGCGTCCGGCCTCGCTCTGTCCGGTTGCATGGGTTCGCCGACCTACGGCACCGACAAGACGGCTGGCGAGCAGCTTGCCGGCGACCTTTCCGGCGCCTTCGCCATCACGCCCAAGCACAAGGAACAGATCGACTACAGGCCGCGTCCGGAGCTGGTAAAGCCGGCGCCGGGGCAGAAGGAAGTGCTGCCGCCGCCTCAGGAAAGCATCGAGACGGCGAGCACCGATTGGCCCGAATCGCCCGAGCAGCGCCGCGCCCGCCTGCGTGCCGACGCCACTGCCCACCAGGACGACCCGTCCTATCAGTCGGGGATCGTCGACGACGTGCAGACCGATCCGGCTTCCGTGAAGAAGGCGCTGGCGGATTCGGGCTCAAGCCACCCGCCGGCCTGGTCGCCGAAGGATTCAGACAAGGGCCGCGCCGCCGAGATCCAGCGCCGCACCGCAGAGCAAAAGCAGGGCGATCCCAACACTCGCAGATATCTGAGCGAGCCGCCTCTGGCCTATCGGGCTGCCTCCGACACGGCGCCGCAGGGCGAACTCGGCGAGGATGAATACAAGAAGGAACGCCGCCTCAAGAAGGAAGCGGCCGCCAAGGGCAAGAGCGGCGGGCTCTTCGACTGGCTGCCCTCCTGGTAGGAACCGTCGCCTTCGGTAGCTGAAGGCTCTACGTTTCGCGTCTTTCCCGAAAGAATTCCCTGAGCAGTAGCGCCGCGTCGGCCTCGGCCATGCCCGGATAGATGTCGGGCGTATGGTGGCAGGTCGGCGAAGCGAAGAAGCGCACGCCGTTGACCACCGCGCCGCCCTTCTCGTCGGCCGCGCCGAAATAGAGCCGGCGCAGCCTGGCGAAGGAAATGGCGCCGGCGCACATGGCGCAGGGTTCCAGCGTCACATAGAGGTCGTGGCCGGTCAGCCGCTCGCTGGAGAGCGTTTGGCAGGCCGCGCGGATGGCCAGCATTTCGGCATGCGCCGTCGGATCGGCAAGTTCGCGGGTGCGGTTGCCGGCGGATGCCACCACCGTGTCGCCGCTGGCGATGACGGCGCCAACCGGAACTTCTCCGCGCAAGGCGGCGGCTTGCGCCTCTTTCAGCGCCAGCGCCATGAAATCCGGCCGCTTCAAGCGGTTTCCATTCCGATTATCTCCTCGCCACTTGGCGGTGATCCTGTTATGGAGCGCGTCAACCCGAATATCGGAACAGATTTTCGGAAATGATCATGCGCCAAATCAAAGTGCTATAGCGTCCTTTGCGCGTCCGAAAGGATGCGCCACGCTGTAGCAGCGCAACAAGGCAAAGGCCACATGGACGACAACGACAAGAAATCTCCGCGCCACAAAGGCCCGGGCAAAAGCGGCCCTGGAGCCGCGGGGCCGCGCCGCGATGGCGCCGCCGGCAAAAGCGGCAAACCCTCCTTCGGGGCCAAGAAACCCTATTCACCGCGCGGCGCCCGGCCGGCAGCGGCTGAGGGCGAGCGGCCCAAGCGCGATTTCAAAAGTGGCGACCGGCCATTCAACAAAGGTCCTCGCCCGGAAGGCAAGCCCTACGAAAAGCGCGACGGACCGCGCAAGCCATATGCACCACGTGGCGATCGCCCTATGGCGGCCGAGGGTGAACGCAAGCCCTGTGAGAAGCGCGAGGGGCCGCGCAAGCCTTATGCACCGCGCGGCGATCGGCCGATTGCGGCCGATGGCGAGCGGCCAAAACGCGATTTCAAGGGCGGCGATCGGCCGTTCAGCAAGGGGCCGCGTCCCGAAGGCAAGCCTTTCGAAAAGCGCGAAGGGCCACGCAAGCCTTACGCACCACGCGGCGACCGGCCGGTGGCTGCCGAAGGCGAAAAGCGTTTCGACCGACCAAAGCGCGATTTGGGCGATCGCGCGCAGCGAGACGCCGGAGATCGTCCCAAGCGCGACTTCAGCGATCGTCCCAAGCGTGACTTCAGCGATCGCCCCAAGCGCGATTTCGGTGGTGACCGGCCGCAAGCATCTGGCGGCGCCTTCAAGCCGCGCCCGCGTCCGGCCGAGGCTGAAGAAGCCGGCGAGCGTATCGCCAAGCGGTTGGCCCGCGCCGGCCTGGCGTCGCGCCGCGACGCCGAAGACCTGATCGCGGCGGGCCGTGTCAAGGTCAACAACCGGGCTTTGACCTCGCCGGCCTTCAACGTCATGCCGGGCGACATCATCCATCTCGACGGCATGGAGATCCCGCCGATCGAGCGCACCCGCCTGTTCCTGTTTCACAAGCCGGCCGGCGTCGTTACCACCAACCGCGACCCCGAGGGCCGCAAGACCGTGTTCGACGTGCTGCCGGCCGAATTGCCGCGGCTGATGACCATCGGCCGCCTCGACATCAACACCGAAGGCCTGCTGCTGCTCACCAATGATGGCGGTCTGTCGCGCGTGCTCGAACTGCCTGCCACTGGCTGGCTGCGCCGTTACCGCGTGCGCGTTCATGGCAAGGTCGAGGAAAGCATGCTCGCAGGCCTGCGTGAAGGCATTGCCGTCGACGGCGTCTTCTACGGCGCCATCGAAGCGACGCTCGACCGTGAGCAAGGCACCAACGCCTGGCTGACGATCGGCCTGCGCGAAGGCAAGAACCGCGAAGTGAAGAACATCCTTGGATCGCTCGGCCTCGACGTGACGCGGCTGATCCGCATCTCCTACGGACCGTTCCAGCTCGACGATCTCGCCGAAGGCCATGTGCTGGAGATCAAGGGCCGCGTCTTGCGCGACCAGCTCGGCGAGCGACTGGTCGAGGAATCCGGCGCCAATTTCGACGCCGAGATCATCAAGCCGTTTTCCAACCAGCCGGTGCGGCGAGAGCGTGACGCGGAGCCGGAACGGCCGAAAGTCACCCGCGAGGGTGACCATCGGCCGATCGGCGAGGGCGGTCTGATCAAGAACCGCAAGCGCCGCGAAGGCAGCCGCGACGAAGCGCTCGGCAAGCTGTCGACCAGTCCCGAAAGGGGCGCGAGGCCGGAAAAGAGCTTTGGCGAACGCGGCCCGAGACCCGAGCGCAGCGAGTTTTCGGACAAGCCGCGCAGCGAGTTTCGCGAAAAGCCGCGCGGCGATTTTGGCGACAAGCCCCGTGGAGGCTTCGGCGACAAGCCGCGCGGCGCCTTTGGTGACAAACCGCGCGGCGGCAAGAAGCCCGAGCGCGAGCAGCGGCCGATCGATCCGCCGGGCCAGCGCAAGGCTAATGTCTGGATGGCGCCGGGCGCGCGTCCGATCGGCAAGGGCAGGGCGGAAGCCGATGCCGCCAAGGCGGCCGAGGCCAAGGCGCGCAAGGCGTCGTTCAAGCCGTCCTATGGCAAGCCGGCCTATGGCAAGCCGGGCGGAGCCAAGCCGTTCGGCAAGCCGGGTGGCGAGCGTCCGGATGGCGGTCGGGGCGGCGAGCGGCCACGCAACGGTCCCAAGGGCCCGAGGACCAGATGATGCCGGGACTTAAATGAGATCCGGCCTTAAATGAGACCCGGGCATAAATGAGAATCGTCGGCGGCCAATTTCGCGGGCGTCCGCTGGCGACGCCGCGCGACCATGCCATCCGCCCGACGACCGACCGCGCCCGCGAGGCCGTCTTCAACGTGCTGGCGCACCGCTTTGCCGACAAGCTCGACGGCGCGCGTGTGCTCGACCTTTTCGCCGGCACCGGCGCTCTCGGCCTCGAAGCGCTGTCGCGCGGCGCTTCCTATGGCGTCTTTATCGAAGAATCGGCCGAAGGGCGCGGCCTGATCCGCACCAATGTCGAGGCTTTTGGCCTTACCGGCCGCACCAAGATCTTCCGCCGCGACGCGACCGCCCTGGGTGAGGCCGGTACGCTTGCGGCATTCGGCCTGGTCTTCGCCGATCCGCCCTATGGCAAGGGCCTTGGCGAGCGCGCCCTGCGCTCGGCCAGGGATGGCGGCTGGTTGCTGCCCGGCGCGCTCTGCGTGATCGAGGAAGCCGCCTCGGCGCCCTTCGAGATTGGGCCGGAATTCTCGGTGGTTGATGAACGAAACTACGGCGAGACGGTGGTCCGGTTCATCGAGCTTGCGTAAGGGTGTGGCGATCGGCGCCTTCAAAATGACGCACAATTCACTTTGCCTCCGCGGCTGACCTTGCCTATCGTCGCGCGATAACAACCGGAGCCATCAATGACATCTCATACTGAATGGCTGCGGAGGGCCTTGCTCGCCACCGCGCTGACCATGGCCGGCCCGGCCCTGGCCGCGGATGATGGCAAGGTGGCCAACTTCCTGCTCGACAATGGCATGGAGGTGGTGGTCATTCCCGATCATCGCGCCCCCATCGTCACCCATATGGTGTGGTACAAGATCGGCAGCGCCGACGAGCCGCCAGGCAAGTCCGGCATAGCGCACTTCTTCGAACACCTGATGTTCAAGGCCACGACCAACCACGCCGCGGGCGAGTTCGACCGCGCCATATCGGCCATCGGCGGCTCCAACAACGCCTTCACCTCATATGACTACACTGCCTTCCACGAGACGGTGGCGCCCTCGGCACTTGGTGAGATGATGAGCTTCGAGGCCGATCGCATGCGCAACCTCATCTTGACCGACAAGGTCATCAAGACCGAGCGCGACGTGATCCTGGAAGAGCGCCGCGCGCGCATCGACAGCAATCCGCAGGCGGTGCTCGACGAAGAGGTCGACGCGACGCTCTGGCAGAACCAGCCCTACCGCATTCCGGTGATCGGCTGGATGCAGGAGATGGAGCAGTTGAACCGCACCGATGCGGTTGCCTTCTATGACAAATACTACCGCCCCAATAATGCGGTGCTGATCGTGGCCGGCGATGTCGAGCCGGAGGTCGTGAAGGCGCTGGCCGAAAAAACCTATGGCAAGGTCGCGCGCGGTCCCGACCTGCCCCCGCGCATCCGCCCGGTCGAGCCGGAGCAGAACACCAAGCGCACGGTGACGCTCACCGATGGGCGCGTTTCGGTGCCGAGCTTTTCGACGCAATGGGTGGTTCCGTCCTACCACACGGCAAAACCCGGCGAGGCCGAGGCGCTCGACCTGCTGGGAGAGATCCTTGGCGGCGGCAGCCGCAGCAGGCTCTACCAGCAACTCGTGGTCAAGCAAGGCATCGCATCGGCGACCGGCGCCTTCTTCCAGGGTACGATGCTCGACGCCACCAATTTCACCGTCTATGGCGCGCCGCGCGGCGACGCCAAGCTGAGCGACGTCGAGGCGGCCGTCGACGCCGAGATCGCCCGCATCGTCAAGGACGGCGTCACCGCCGATGAGCTGGTGAAGGCCAAGGCCCGCTATATCAGGGCCATGATCTTCGCCCGCGACAAGCAGGACGAGATGGCCAATCTCTACGGCGCCGAGCTCGCCACCGGCGGCAACGTCAGGGATATCGAGGAATGGCCGGACCGCATTCGCAAGGTCACCGCCGATGAGATCAAGGCGGTCGCCGCACGCTATCTGCTGCTCGATCGTACGACGACCGGCTATCTCTTGCCGCAGCAACAGGCGGGGAATTGATGATGACGAGATTGAGCGTTAGCGCTGCCCCTCACCTGCCTGCCGGCATCCTCTCCCCCTATAGTGACGGGGAGAGGGGCGCTGTCATCGTCGATTTCGCCAACCATCAGCGTCGTAAGAAGAGCGCCAGCGTCGCGGCGAGACCCCTTCTCCCCGTCACTATACGGGGAGAAGTGCCCGGCAGCGCGATGAGGGGCGGAGCTGACCTTGGCGATCAATGGCCTGATGCGATTACTCATAGGCGCATCGCGGTTCTCCACGTCTTCGCCACACTGTTCCTCGGCATCTTCTTCCTCATCCTGCCGGCGCTTGCCGCGCACGCGATGGACATTCAGCCGGTGACCTCATCGAAAGGCGTCAACGCCTGGCTGGTCGAGGACCACTCCATTCCGATCGTCGCCATCCGCTTCGTCTTCGATGGCGGCTCGACGCAGGATCCGGCGGGGCGGGAAGGGCTGGTCAATCTGATGACCGGCCTATTCGACGAGGGCGCCGGCGACCTCGACAGCGAGGCCTTCCAGATCAAGCTTGACGATGCCGGCGCCGAAATGGGCTTCGAAGCGGCGCGCGACGGCACCTATGGCGCGATGCGGATGCTGGCCGAGCAGAAGGATGCGGCCTTCGACCTGCTCAGGCTGGCGGTCACCAGCCCGCGCTTCGACCAGGCGCCGATCGACCGTATCCGCGCCCAGATCCTGTCCGGCATCATCGCCAATGAGCGTGACCCCAACACCGTCGCGCAAACCAAATGGCTGCGCGCCATCTATGGCGACCATCCGTATTCCAGGCCCGACCAGGGCACCAAGGACAGCATCGCCACCATCACGGCAGCGGATCTGGCTGCCTTCCACAAGGCCAATTTCGCCCGCAGCGGCCTGCATGTTGCGGTGGTCGGCGACATAGATGCCGCGACGCTGAAACGGAAGCTCGATGAGGTCTTCGGCGATCTGCCGGAAAAGCAGGTGCTGCAACCGGTTGCCGATACCGAGCTGAAGCTCGGCCAGCAGCTCGAGGTCGACTACGACCTGCCGCAGACCTCGCTGCAGTTTGCCTACCCCGGTGTGAAGCGCGATGCGCCGGATTTCTTCCCCGCGGTGCTGATGAACCAGATTCTCGGCGGCGGCACCTTCACCTCGCGCCTCTATGACGAGGTGCGGGAAAAGCGCGGCTTGGCCTACTCCGTCGATTCCAACCTGGTCGACCACCAGCATTCCAATGCGCTGATCATCACCACGGCGACGCGTTCCGACCGCGCCGCCGAGACGCTCGCCATCGTCAAGGAGGTGGTCAAGAAGATGGCGCAGGAGGGGCCGACCGAGGCCGAGCTGGACGCGACCAAGAAATACATGGTCGGCTCCTATGCTATCAGCAATCTGGATTCTTCCAGCGCCATTGCCGCGACCCTGGTGGAATTGCAGCTCGACAATCTCGGCATCGACTACGTGCAGCGCCGCGCGGCGCTCATCAACGGCGTGACGCTCGATCAGGTCAAGGCAGCGGCGAAGAAGCTGCTGACGCCGGCGCCCGCGATCATGAGCATCGGGCCGAAGCTGGAGGCCAAATGACAGGTCCGACTTTCGGTATCGCCTTTGGCGGCGGCGGCGCGCGCGGCCTCGCCCATATCCACATCGTCGAGGCGCTGGACGAGCTCGGCATCAAGCCCGTGGCCATCGCCGGCTCCTCGATCGGCGCCATCATGGGCGCCGGCATGGCCTCGGGCATGAGCGGAAAGGACATCGAGGACTACGCCCGCTCGATCCTCGGCCGCCGCGCCGAGGTGGCGGCGCGCATGTGGCGCTCGCGTCCCGGCACCATCGCCGAGGCGATGCAGGGCGGCATCCGCGTCAGCCAGTTCAACATAGAGCGCATCTTGAAGGCGTTCCTGCCGGAAGCCATCCCGGAAACCTTCGCCGAGCTGATGATCCCGCTCAAGGTGACGGCGACGGACTATTTCGGTCACAAGCTGGCCGTCTTCGACGAGGGCGACCTGCATTCGGCGCTCGCCGCCTCGGCTGCCATTCCCGCCGTGTTCCGCCCGGTGACGCGCGACGACCGCGTGCTGATCGACGGCGGCATCTACAATCCGGTGCCGTTCGACCTCATCGAAGACGCCGCCGACATCATCATCGCGATCGACGTCGTCGGTGCGCCGAGCGAGGCCGAGCGCAAGCACCCGACCACCGTCGATCTGATGTACGGCGCCACGCAATTGATGATGCAGTCGATCATCGCCCACAAGCTGAACCAGCGCCCCCCCGACATACTGATCCGCCCGCCAGTGTCAAAATACCGCGTGCTCGATTTCATGAAGATCGACACGCTGCTGGCCGAGACGCAGGAGGTCAAGGACGAACTGAAGCGCGAGGTGGAAAGAGTGGTCGAGGCGCATGCCAAGGGCAAGCGGGGGAAGAAAGCAGGGTGAGCTGCCGATCTCCCCCCTCGAGGGGGAGATGGCCGGCGGACCAGAGGGGGTCGTCTCGCGTGAAGCTCGACCTCCTACGGTCGATAGGAGGTTGCGTCAGGACGGACCGACCGCCTCTGTCGCCTTCGGCGACATCTCCCCTCAAGGGGAGATTACCCACCAGCGTCTCACACCCTCCCAGCCGCATATTCCAGCGCCACCACGCCATTGCTGAACTGTACGGTCGAGATCGGCTCCAACGCCACCGGCATATCGGGCGGGAACAGCTTCTTGCCCTCCCCGACGGAGCCAGGGTAGCTCAGCAGCCTGACGCGATCGACCAGACCATGGCGCAGCAATTCCCGCGCGACGCTCAGGCTGCCATGCACATAGATGTTGCCGCCGCTGCCTTGCTTCAGCGCCCGAACCGCTTCCGGCAACACACCCTTCAGCAACTCGGCCGGTTTCCAGTCGAGTGCCTTCGGGCTTGTCGACGCGACATATTTCGGCAGCGCATTGAACCGGTCGGCGAAGTCTCCGGTTTCCTTGGGCCAAGAGCCGGCAAAAATCTCGTAGGTCGTGCGCCCCAGAAGCATGGCCCCGCTGTCGGCAAGCTCGTCCTCCTTGAACCTTTGCATCTCATCGTTCCAGGTCACGCTGGGCAGCTTCTCGACCTCGGCGATGCCATCGATGCTGATGAACTCGGTGATAATAAGGTTTCTCATGGCGCTCTCCTTCTTCTGTCAAAGGACGAACCGTGTGAGCCTTTTGCGACCGCTCTGCGAAAAAAAAGCGCTTTGTTGAGCAGGCGTTGCTGTCGGGCGCTGGCCCATCGCGCTTAAAGGGGGGCGCTTCGGACACCATCGACAAACGCCAGAACGACCACACACGGAGCAACGCAGTAAACCAGTCTCGCTCTGCGGCCCGTCTTCGTCACAGCGTCGCTTGCGTCGAGATCGACGGTGATGTCCTCATAGCCCAGCACTTCGCCATCAAGCGGGTAGGCGGCCTTGTAGACAGCTTCCTTGGCGGCAAAAAGGATGCGACCGGCAAGACACAAGTCGGTTGCGTCGATCCGGTCAGCGGGGACTGCAACCAGCGCGAAGATGTCGTCGGGCAGGGGCAAAGCGGGCTCGATATCGATGCCGAGCGAGGCGACGTGGGAGAGCGGCGCGACGGCCGCCACGGCTATCTCGTCGTCGTGAGCCAGCGACCCCGTTACTCCATGAGGCCATACCGGTGCGCCGGAGGAGCCGCGGAGGATAGCGACGTCGTTCAAGCCCATATCCGCCAGCAGCTCGTGCGCGATCCACCGCGCCGCGCCACTCGCCCGCCGCATCAGCGGCAGGCGTGACGGGATGGAGCGTGCTTCCTGCGGCAGCAAATGGTTCTCATCGCCTTCGCGGATCGTGCGGCATCCGATCCGAACGCCGGCCGGTGCCATGGCGGCCATCGCCGCCAGCAACTGCGCCGACAGGCTGGCACCGGCATCGAGCCGGCGCGTCATGGCTGTTCGCCCCGCAGAGCGAGGTCGGCGATCATTTCCCCGTCCTCGTCGGGCCCTTCTTCGACGAAACCGGCAGCGCGATAGAGGCGGCGTGCCGCTTCATTCCCAGGTTCGTAGCAGATCGAAACGTGGCTGATGTGGCCGAGCCGCATGATTTCATCCAGCACTTCGCGCAAAGCGGCCTTGCCGTAGCCTTGGCCCTGATGGACGCGATCGATCATGAAGCGGTAGATCCGCGCCTCGTCGTCGTCCTGCGGCGCCTCGTACATCAGGAAACCGACGACGCGATCCCCTGCCATGACGACGCGCGGCCGAGCGTCCCCGTCGCTTTCGGCTTCGTCCAGCGACTCCGCATTGCTGGCGACGAAATCCATCTGATCCGCAGCCAGTTCCAGAGCCGCGACCAGGGCCCGGTTGGCCCCGGTCACCGAAACGAGGCGGATGTCTGCGCTCATCAAGTCGTTGCCTTGACGCTATCCTCCGGCACCGGCGTGACGAAGCGATGCAGCTTGGCCGGGTTGCCCCGCCAGATCGAGTTGGGCTCCAGCTCTTCGCCCTTCATCACGAAGGAGTCCGCATCGACCATCGAGCCTTTGCCCATCACCACGCCGTAGTGGACAAAGGCGGAAGGCCCGAGCGTGCAGCCATCGCAGATGCGGATGAAATCGGACTTGAACGCGCCTTCTTCCAGCGAATGGGCCTGGATCACGCAGCCCTCGTTGAGCGTGACGTCGTCGCCGATCTCGACCAGCGAACGCTCGGTCAAATTGCTGCCGCCGTCATAGACCCGGCTGCCGACCTTGACGCCGAGCAGGCGCAGGATCATCGGCCGGAACGGCGTGCCGGCAAACAGGCGCACGATCGGCGAATCCGCCAGCTTCCAGTGGCGTTCGTGGCGCCAGAAGGCGACGTCGTAGATCGTCGTCATCTGCGGCTTCAGCCGGCCAAAGCCAAGGCTTGCCCGCTCGACCAGAATGTAGAACGGAATGGTGATCGCCGAGGTCAAAAGCACGGCGGCGAACAGGGCGACCTCCGCCCATTCCGTATAGTAGTTCAGCGCCCGGTCCCAGATCGCCAGCGTGACGAACAGCATGACCCATTGCGTTGCCAGGAACAGAAGAATGGTCACCAGGTTGTGGCGGTTCTTGTGCGGGATGCGCCGGCGCCGGTCGGCCTCGTCGACGCCGGCGATAAGCTCCTTGTCGCGGTTCACCATGCGCGGGATTTCAAACGCAGGCGAACCGAGAAGGCCGACATTCTCGCGCACCGGCCCATCGATGGGGATCATCACCTTGGTGCCGAGCAGCACGTTGTCGCCGGTGCGGCCGTCCGGGGGATAATAGATGTTGTTGCCGAGATAGTTGCGTTCGCCGATGCGCGTCGGCTCGAGCCTGAAGGCCGAGGCGGACTTGTGCATGTTGATCATGAACAGCCCGTCCGAGACCATGGTCTCGGTGCCGATCTCGCACAGAAGCGGATTTTCGTGCTGCTGGTTGGAGCCGAAATTGGAGCCGGTCTGCACCACTCTGTTGAGGTTCCAGCCGATGGCGCGCATGTAGTGCACGATGGCCGAGCTGTCGCCGGCCAGGAGCCCGAGCACGCGGGAATTGCTGGCGAATTCGGCGACGGTCTGCAGCCAGTAGCGGAAACCGTAAAGCGTGTAGGTGCGGCCCGGCTTCAAGATGAGGCTGGTCAGGCGCGGCACCAGCGTCGCTGCCAGGAAAGCCGCCGCGATATAGCCGAAAAGCGTGACCGTGGTGCCGATTGCGACAAGGCCGATCGTCTCCTGATAGTCGTCGCCGACATATTCCCAGTAGCTGTGGAACAGGAGCGGCAGCGGGGTGACGAGGCCAAACAGGCCGATCAGCTGCAGCGCTTCATAGAGGAAGCGCCGGACCTGGTAAGGATTGACATTGCGCACCTTGCAATAGTCCGCCGTGGTCGGCACTGCCGGCGATCCATGCCAGTGCTCGCCGTCCGGAATGCTTTGCCCGCGATGCAGCGAGGACGAATGGCCGAGCTGGGCACGGTCGCCGATGCTGGTGTCGATGTCGAGCGTGGAGCCGACGCCGACGAAGGCATCGCGGCCGATGGTAAGCGGTCCGGTATGGATGTAGCCGGCCTCGGCCCTGAAGCCTAGGATCATCGATTCCTTGCGCAAGATGGTATTGGCGCCGACCGAGATGAGATCCGTGCAGACGGGCACGGACTTCGATTCGATGACGGCGTTTTTCCCGAGTTTGGTGCCGAGCAGCTGCAGATAGAGGCTGTAGAGCGGGCTGCCGCGGAACAGCACGACGGGTGCGGTGCGGATCAACGTCTTGACCACCCAGAAGCGGAAGTAGCGCACGCCCCAGATCGGAAACGCCTCGGCCTTCCAGCGGCCGATGAGCACCCATTTCGCCAGGACGGCAAAGCCCGACATGCCGAAGAACACGGCGGCCGAGAGCGCCACGCACCGGATATAGAGCTGCAGCGGATCGTCGAGCGCGTCATACATCCAGTTGAGGCCGTCATTGATCGCCCAGAGCGCCACGTAGCTGTAGAGGCCGTAGAACGAAAGCTGCGCCGCGCCGCAGGTCCAGTAGGCGAAATTCGAGGCCCGGCGGGTGAGGACCGGCTCGTTGGTTGCCGTCGTCATCTCCTCCGCTACCCCCAGATGCAGCGCCAGGCGCGCCACTGTGGGATAGAGATAGATGTCGCGCATCGACGTCGTCGCCCATTCCTTCCTGGTGCGCACGCGCGCGCAGAAATGCGCCATCAGCAAGGAGTTGGCGCCGAGATCGTCGAAGAAGTGATCCTCGACCGACACCGCGTCGAATTTCAGCACCGTGGCCAGCGCTTCCGCCAGGAATCGCTCGTCCTCATTGCCGGGCGGCACCATCGTGCGATCGGCCGAAAGCCGGACGCTCGTCGGCTTCGGCAGTTGGCGCAGGTCTACCTTGTTGGAGACGGTCATCGGGATGGCAGGCAGTTCCTCCAGATAGGCGGGCACCATGTAGTCGGGCAGCCGCCGCTTCATCGTCTGGGCGAGATCCGCACGGGAAACCGCCGCTACGCCGGTTTTAAGCGCGTAATAGGCAACGAGTTCGACGCGGCCTGGCTCGATCTCCCAGGTGGTGACGGCGGCCTGCGCGATCTCGGGCTGGTCGAGCAGCACCGCTTCGATCTCGCCGAGCTCGATGCGATATCCGCGAATCTTTACCTGCGTGTCGATGCGCCCGGCATACTCGATCTCGCCGCTATCGTTGATCCGGCCAAGATCGCCGGTGCGGTAGATGCGCTGCGACGGGTTGTTCGGCAGGCCGACGAAATCGGCGATGAATTTCTGGTCGGTCAGGTCCGGCCGGTTCAGATAACCGACGGCGAGCCCGATGCCGGCAATGCCGATCTCGCCCAGTTCACCGGGCTCGGCAAGTTGCGGCAGCGAAGCGTCGAGAATGACGATGGAGTAAGTCGGCAACGGCGCGCCGATCGTGACGGGACTGTCCGGCGTCAGCGCCCCCATCGTCGCGGTGACGGTCGCCTCGGTCGGCCCGTAGGTATTGAGGATCTGCCGGCCCGGCTTCGACCAGCGCACCACCAGATTGTGCGGGCAGGCCTCGCCGCCCACCAGAAGCGTGCGCAGGCTGGGCACATCCGATGTCATCGATGACAACAATGTCGGGCTGCAGGCCATGCAGGTGATGTCATGGAGGCGCAGGAAATCCGCCAGTTCCTCGCCCACCAGCGGCATCTGGCCAGGTGCCGGCACCACCGTCGCGCCGGCGACGAACGGCACCCAGATCTCTTCGGAGGAAAAGTCGAAGGCAATGGTCATGCCCTGATACGCCCGGTCGCCCGGCCGGTAGCCGTAGGAGGCGGCCGCGACGTGTATGAAATTGACGAAGCTCTGGTGCGTGATGACCACGCCCTTGGGCTTGCCAGTGGTGCCCGAGGTATAGAGGATGTAGCAGATGTCGTCGGTCGCCTGCGGCTTCAGCGGCGCGGGCGACTGTGCGGAAATTTCGGCGGCGGCGCTGTCGATCAGCACATGGGGAACGGGCAGTTGACCGGCGCGCGACGCATAGGCGGCGATGGTGACGATCATGCTGACGGCGGCGTCTTCGATGATCAGCGCCATCCGCTCCTGCGGAAACGCGGTGGCCAGCGGCACGAAGGCAGCCCCCGCCTTCATCACCGCCAGCAACGCGACATAGGTTTCCGCCGATCGGTCGAGAATGAGCCCGACCCGGTGGCCCGGCCGCACGCCGTGCTTGATCAGCATGCGGGCGAACTGGTTGGCGCGGCTGTTCAGCTCCTGATAGGTCCACACGCGCCCTTCGGAGATCACCGCCGGCAGTGCGGCAAACGTTACGGCGAGCTGCTCGAACACCGTATCGAGCCGCTCACCCGGCTGCCGGGCAAAGTCGGCGCCCGTCAGGACCTGGCCGTTCCTTGTCGGGCCGCGAGCGATCCGTGCCAGCGCATCGATGCCTGGCAGGCCGCCGATCGGTGTTGCCGCGTCGCTGTCCAGTTCGGCGATATCGTAGTCCATGTCCATACTTTCTCGTCCTCGCCGGGCATTGCCCGGCTGTTCATGCCGCCGCTGGAGCAGGCACTGCGCCGCCGCTGCGATTTTGTTGGTGGAGGGCTTCCAAAAAGGAAGTGCCCGGAATCCCGACGGGGAAGCTTATGCCACCCGATCTTTTCGCCGGTTTTTCCGAACTGTTGAATTTTGTTTCTGGAGTGTGTCTGGGCGGGGATTTGCCGGGCCTCGTTGACCCTTGCGGGGCAGGGGTTCGCCCTCAGTGGCGACCCGGAAAGAGACTATGAGCGAACCTCATGCGGACGGCGCCGGCGAGCTGTCTATAATGGAGCGCTACGGCGACCCAGCAGCAGAGCGATGCCCAACGCCGGAAGCGTCGCCGCCGCGACGGCGAAGAAGACGAATTGCAGCCCGGTCGACGCAGCGACCAGGCCGAGCGCCGGACTGCCGAAGCCGAGCGCCACGTCGAGGAAGACGGTGTAGAGTCCCATGGCCAGGCCGCGGCTGCGCGACGGAAGATGGCCTACGGCCTCGGCGCCGAGGCCGGGATAGACCAGCGAGTAGCCGAGGCCAGTCAGACCCGCTCCGATTGCGGCGACAACAGGCCCGGTCGCAAGCCAGATCAGCATCAGCCCTGCCGCCTCGACCGCGACGAAGATCACGGCGACGCGTGCGCCTCCAAGCCTGTCGGGCAGGTGGCCAAAGCACAGCCTTGCCACAATCAGAGACGCAGCATAGGCCGTGAAAGGAAGCCATACCGGCTGCCAGCCCCGCTCGGCGAAGAGCAGGGCGCCGAAGCCCAGAATAGCACCATAGCCGAGGCTGCTGAAAGCAGCTCCGACGCCAGGAAGCCAGACCGCTTTCGCCACGCTCCTCCATGACTGCGGCACGCTGCCCGCGGCGGCGCCGGTGCCGCTCATCGGCAGGATGGCAAGCAGCGTCGCCAGCGGCAGGACGATCGTCGCGAGTGCGATCGTGGTGAAATCGCTCGCTGCATAAAGCGCAGATCCGGCCGGCGCCCCTAGCGCGAGCGCCGCAAACATCGCCGTGCCCACCCAGGCTATGACTTTTCCGGAGTTCTGTCCGCCCGCAACGGAGAGGCCCCAGGCGACGCCGCCGGTGATGATGAAGCTCTCGGACGCGCCCAGCACCGCCCGGCCGGCGAACAGCGCCGATGCGGACGCTACCGGCCGGTCGAGCAATGCCAGCGAGCCGAGGTAAAATAACCCGGCAAGGGCAGCGGCAATGAGGCCGATGACGACGGCGCGCTTGCCGCCGCGCCCATCGGCATAGTTTCCAGCCCCGATGCGCGACAGCATCGAGGCGACGAACTGGCTGCCCGTCACCAGTCCCACTGCGAAGGGGCCGAAGCCGAGCTGCTGGTGAAGATGCAGCGGCAGGACGGGTAGCGCCAGGCCGATCAGCAGGAAGCCGGCGAAGACGGCCGCCACGATCGGTACCAGCTCCGCCATGACGCCATTTCGGTCTGACATCCGCGCCATTTTGGCCATCGGTAACCCAACTGTTCGGATCAGTAGCGTTCGTAGGTTACGCGCCAGCCTTCGGCCGGGTTGTCAGGCGTGAGGACCAGTTTGTTGTCCGAGACCTCGAATTTGCGTTTCATGCTCTTGCCGACAAGGTTACGGACCAGGGAGGACTCGATGGTGATGACGAAGGTCTTGTCCTGGTCGTTGATGGCGACCGGCCCGTAATAGGCTTCGTAGCCATTCGCCGTGTAAGGCGTGTCCGGCGCCTTGGGGTCGGGGTTCTGCGCCTGCACAGAGAGGGTGCCGGCCCCGGTGAAGATGACCTGGCCGGAGTAGGACACGGGCTTGAGGTTTCCCTCGGCGCCGGCCTCGAGCGAAATCATGCGCCATGCGCCGATGATCGCGGACTCTTGCGAGAAAGCCGGCGTGGCGACCGAAAGCGCAAGCGCAAGGGCGGCAATCTTCAATCTCATCGTCATATGTTGTCCCTTTTCTGAGTTGTGGGTGCGCACAGGCCGTCCGCCCGATCTTTGCTCACACCGAAAGCATGACCTTGATGGCGCGACGCTCGTCCATGGCGCGGTAGCCTTCAGCGACCTCGGCCAGCGGCAGCTTGAGGTCGAAGACCTTGCCGGGCTTGATCCGACCTTGCAGCACACGGTCCATCAGGTCGGGCAGGAAACGGCGCACCGGCGCCGGGCCGCCCAGCATTCGTTTCTGGCCGAAGAATAGTTTTTGGCCGTCGAAGTTCACGCCATGCGGCACGCCGACATAGCCGATGGTGCCGCCGGGGCGGGAGCAGGCCAGCGCCTGGTCGAAGGATTCTCCCGTGCCGACGCATTCCAGCACGGAGTCCGCGCCGACGCCCTTGGTGAGTTCCTTGATGAGGGCCACGCCTTCCTCGCCGCGCTCAGCGACGATGTCGGTGGCGCCGAACTCGCGGGCGAGCTTTTGGCGGCTGGCGTGCCGGCTCATGGCGATGATGCGCTCGGCGCCCATCTCCTTGGCCGCAAGCACGCCCATCAGGCCGACCGCACCGTCGCCGACCACCACCACCGTCGATCCTTCGCGGACCTCGGCTGCGTCGGCCGCATACCAGCCGGTGCCGAGCACATCGGACACCGCCAGCAGGTCAGGGATGAGGTCGGCCGGCGGCACCTCGGCGGTGGCGACCAGTGTGCCATCGGCCAAGGGTACGCGAGCGTAAGGCGCCTGCGCGCCCGACATGAACTCGCGCTGCACGCAAGACGACTGGAAGCCGAAGCGGCAATGCGGGCAGGTATTGTCCGAGAGGCAGAATGACCCGACGACGAACTGGCCGGGGCGGACCGTGCGCACCTCTGCGCCGACCTCGACGACGATGCCGCAATATTCGTGGCCCATATGCATCGGCCCCGCGACCGGCTGCAGCCCGCGATAGAGCCACAGGTCCGAGCCGCAGATGCAGCTTGCCGACAGCTTGATGATGGCGTCCGTCGGCCGCATGATCTTCGGATCGGCGATTTCCTCGCAGCGTATGTCGCCCGGTTTGTGAAGAACGGTTGCAAGCATGTTGGTTCCTTTCGAGGGGAGAGATCAGGCGCCGTAATCGGCGTCGCCGACATGTTCCAGCCAGTCCACGACCTTGCCGTCCTTGACCTCCTGGAGGGCAATGTGGGTCATGGCGGTCTGAGACGACGCGCCGTGCCAGTGCTTTTCGCCGGGCGCGAACCAGACGACGTCGCCCGGATGGATTGCCTCGACCGGGCCACCTTCGCGCTGAACTCGGCCCAGGCCAGAGACGACGATCAGCGTCTGGCCGAGCGGATGCGTGTGCCAGGCGGTGCGGGCGCCAGGCTCGAAGGTCACCTGTGCGCCTTGAACCCGCTCGGCGTCGAAGGGATTGAAGAGCGGATCGATCCGCACCGTTCCGGTGAACCAGTCAGGTGGTCCCTTGCCGGAAGGCCTGGTGCCGGCGCGAAGAATGTCCATGGTGATCTCCTTTGCGATCTCAAATGCGTTCGATGCGAAGCGGGAATTTGCCGCGAACGTGCAGGGCCGGCTCGCCCTCGTCGAAGCGGCCAAGCCTGATCAGCCCGGGATGGCGGTAGTCGGCGTAGAACATGGCCAGGTTGCCCCAGGGCATGAAATAGCACAGGTCGTAGGGCTGCTCGTCGGCGAAAGGACCGCTTCCCTCCTCGGTCAGCTTGCGCGGCAGATAGGCGATCTTCTCGTTGTGGGCGTAGTCCTCGATCTCGAGGTCGAGCGGCAGCATGGAGAAGAAGTCGCGCGCCGACGGATTGTCGTAGAGCGTGGCGGTCATGGTGCGGCCGTTGAAAACCATCCTGATCTTCATGTCGGTGGGCTCCTGGCTGACGGGAGATTGGCCTTCCTGGCTGGCGGCTGTGCGAGGCAGGGCCGCCACCGCGAGCGCGGCGCCGAGCAATGTCCGGCGGCTGAGCGGCGCACGTTCGATCGTCATGGCAAAGACCTCCGGGCCATATACGCTGCGGCAAGGGCGGCGAGCGCCGATCCGCAGAGCAGCACCGCGCCCAGAGTGAACGGCCCCCACCAGCCGACCGTATCGAACAGCGTGCCGCCGATCGCGGCGCCGCCGGTGATGGCGAGCTGGATGACGGCTACCTGCAACCCGCCGCCGGCCTCCGCGTCGTTCGGCAACGTTCGGCTGAGCCACGTGCCCCAACCAACCGGCGCGGCCATGCCGAAGAAGCCCCAGGCAACGAGCAGCAGCGCTGTGAGACCCGGGAGTGCACCGAGGGCGATGAGCGCGGCGGCCAGTGCAGCCATGACCAGCGGGATGACGGTGAGAATGCTGAACAGACGCGTGCGCAAAAGCCGGCCGACGCACCATGTGCCGAGCACCCCGGCCAGCCCCATCGCCAGCAGGACCGCCGAGAGGGCGGCGATATCGAGCCGGGTGACGTTCTCGAGGAAGGGCCGCAGATAGGTGAAGAGCGCGAACTGACCCATGAACAGCATCATGATCGACGCCATGCCGGTGGCGACAGGAAGACGGCCGAGCAGCGCCAGCGGGTTGCCGGCACGATTCCTGCGGCGCGGCGGCAGCGCCGGCAGGCTTGTCCACTGCCAGGCCAGCGCCAGGAGACCAAATGGCACGACGAGGAAGAAAGCGCCGCGCCAGCCGACATAGGCGCCGAGAAAACTGCCCAGCGGCGCGGCGATGGTGGCCGCAATGGCATTGCCGGCGTTCAGCATGGCGAGACCCTTCGGAACCATGTCTTGCGGCACGAGGCGCATGACGATCGCGGTCGACATCGACCAGAACCCGCCGATCGCGATGCCGAGCAGCGCCCGGCCGACCATGAGCAACGCGTAGTTCGGCGCGAAGGTGACAGCCAGACCGGACACGATGAGGAGGAGGGTGAAGCCGGTCACGACCAGTCGGCGGTCGATGTGGCGCGTGAGGCCGGCGACCAGCAGGCTGGTCACGACCGCGAAAGCGCCCGAAATCGAGATCGCCTGTCCCGCGCGGCCCTCGGTGATGCCGAGATCGGCCGCTAGCGGCGACAGCAGGCTGACCGGCATGAATTCCGACGCGATGAGCACGAAAACACACAGCGCCATCGACAACACCGCGCCCCATGCGGCGCGGTTTTCAACAAGCCTTGTGTCGTATGTGGTTTCCATGATTGGCATCCTGGCAAAGCGACCGGACGGATCAGCCGCCGTCGCTGCCAGAAGATATTGCAGGGGAACCCATTTAAGTAGACTAAGTAATCCGCATGGACTTATCTGCTCATGATATGAATGTCCGATGGGAGGTGCCCTATGCAGCGCGATGGCATGAAGGATCTGCTATGGTTCGTGGCGGTCGCCCGCGAGCGCAGTTTCACCAGGGCAGCGGCCAAGCTGGGAACCTCGCAGTCGACCCTGAGTTCGACAATCAAGGAGCTTGAAGCTCGCCTTGGCGTCCGCCTGCTGACGCGTACCACGCGGAGCGTCTCTCCGACCGAGGCCGGCGAGCGACTTTTCCAATCTCTCGTTCCCCGCTTCGAGGAAATCGAATCCGACCTCGCAAGCCTGGTGGCGTTTCGCGACAAGCCCTCCGGAACGGTCCGCATCACCCTGTCCGACCATGCGCTCCAGACGACCGTCTGGCCGAAGCTCCAGCCCTTGCTCAACGACAATCCCGACGTGCGCGTCGAGCTCTACAGCGACAACGGCATGAAGAACATTGTGGAGGAGCGCTTCGACGCAGGCGTGCGGCTTGGCGAGAGCATCGACCGGGATATGATCGCAGTGCGCATCGGGCCGGATTGGAGGCTCGTGGCCGTGGCTTCGCCGGACTACTTTTCCCGCCATCCGGTCCCGACCGCGCCCCAGGACCTGGTCGACCATGACTGCATCAACATGCGGCAGGCGACGTTCGGCGGATTGTATGCCTGGGAATTCGCCAGGGATGGCCGCGACCTTCGTGTGCGGGTGGAAGGCCAACTCACCTTCAATTCGTCCATTCCCATGATCGAGGCTGCGACAAGCGGTTTCGGGATCGCCTATATCCCGGAAAACCTCGTCAGCCACCACATCGCCGACGGACGCCTCAGGCTCGTGCTCGACGACTGGAGCCCGCCTTTTGCCGGCTATCACCTCTACTATCCGAGCAGGCGACAGCTCTCCCCTGCGATGGCGGTGATCATCGACGCGCTCCGCCATCGCATCTGACCAAAGGGACTGTTTGGATTGAAGCTGACATTGGCAAATGGCAGGTTCTACCTGGGCATCGCCCGGCTGTTCATGCCGCCGCTGGAGCAGGCGAGGGGCGCCGCTGCGATTTGTTGGTGGAGGGCTTCCAAAAAGGAAGAACCCGGATTCCTGACTTGGAAGCCTGTGCCACCCGATCTTTTCGCCGGTTTTTCCGAACTGTTGAATTTTGTTTCAGGAGTGTACCTGGGTGAGTGCGTCTTGGCCGGCCGCTCGTTGGCCCTTGCGGGGATGGCGCTTCTCTGGCCTAGACTAAACTCGCAATAGGGTTTCGATATCAGGCCCGAGGTAGCCACCTCAGAACGCACTGTAGAAAGATCATGGGATTCGGGGTTTTCATTCACCGTTCAGATTCGATCTACGATGACAGCCCCGCTGAGCAATACCAGTTTCCCAGCCAGTATTTGCGTCGGGTCGAAGCATGCGTCGGTGATTGGATCATCTACTACGAGCCCAGCAAGGTAAAAGACACCCGTGGCTACTTCGCCATGGCCAAAGTCCAACAGGTTATTCCTGATCCTGTGAAGCCTGCCATGTACCTCGCTCTGATCGAGGCTGGATCCTACCTTGATTTCGCCAATCCTGTTCCGTTCAACGGGGCGGGCGGTGTCGTTGAGCGAGGCGTACTCAATGACGAAGGACAAAATTCTGGTCGCGCCCAATCTGCCGTCCGCCCAATTAGCCCAAGCGACTTCAACCGTATTGTCGATCTGGGTTTGGACATCAGCGAGCCGTTGTTGCCGCGCGTCGATGAGATCGGCGCGTCGTCCGGGTTTCAGGATGAGCAGGCTCCATTCCAGTTCGAGCAGAATCGCAATCGTATGAGTTACATTGGATCGCGAATCGTGCGGGATCGCATTTTCCGTCGCGTCGTCTTGCGCGCCTATGATGAACGCTGCGCAATCACGGGACTCAAGTTGATAAATGGCGGCGGCAGAGCAGAGGTTTCCGCCGCACATATTCGACCGGTCGAAGCGAACGGGCCTGACATCATCAACAATGGGATCTCACTGTCCGGTACAGCGCATTGGATGTTCGATCGCGGATTGATCAGTCTATCCGATGACTTGGAAATACTGATCTCACGGCAGGTCAATGACCTCGGCAGCGTGAAGGCATTCATAAACAGAACCCGTCGAGCGCTTCCGCCCCGCCGACAGCTCGAACGCCCACATCCCCATTTCTTACGATGGCACCGCGAGCACTGCTTCAAGCAGTGAGTCAAGGGTCACTCGTCGAGCAGGGCGCCTGCACCACTCTCTGTTGGCCTGTAGCCATGTTGTTGTCTTATGTATATTTCTGTGGTTAGTTGTTGACAAAAGTAATCGGTTGTCTAGGGGGGCGGCATGGCCGAAAAATCAAGGCCGTTTTCTATTTATCTTCTGCGTGAAAATTACGAATCAAATAATTCTCTCGTAGATGATCATGAGCTGGAGCCTGCTCAGGCCAACCACGTGCCCAAAGGTGCGGTCATATATTTACTTGATGCCGATCGAAAGCGCCCTTGGTGGCGCTCGTATTTCGGCATCGAGGATGACATCTGGCAGGAGTTCAAAGGGGCGCTCCTGTTCTTGACGGTAGGCGAACGCCATTTTGCAGTCTGTTTCGGGCAAGTCCATCACAATCTCAAGGATGTCGCTTACGAGTATGACTTCGGCTTGCGCGTTACCCTAAACATGCTTGATCCCAAAGAACTGCGAAGCGCTGACATGGTTGAACCGGGACCTGCGCGCCGAAAACGCACGCAAGTCCCGATTTCAACTGAATTGACGTACCTCGATTTCGACGCCAATAGCGAGATAATTAAGAGTCTCACCGGCAAGGTGAAGCCGGAGTTTGAGGAGCTTTTTAAAAGCGCTACTGGCTCAGCTAGCCTAAAGATCAGCCTCAAAATTCAACCAGATCAACTGGCTGATCGATGCGGTCGCTTTCTAAAACTTTATGAGAGTGACGAATACAAAGTTTCGTTCCCGAATATCGAAAACATAACACCCGTGCGCAATCCCGCCGATATTGCGCCATTGGATGCTCAACTCCTTGCCTCGATCAGGGGGAAAGACGGGGCGACGACACTCACCATTCCCGACATCGTCGACTACAAAGATAACACCTGCTGCATGTTCGGGGGCGGTGAGGGCCCAAGCCAGATTTACCCCGACATCTCCATTGAGCAGTTCTACGAATACGTCGGCGATGAGGGTCTCGCTGATCTCACTATGGATGCCCTTAAAGGTGAATACCGTCTCATCCTCACCGACACAGAAGGTTTGCCCGATAAGTCATATGGACTTTATCGCAGCGTTCTATTCGACATAGAACCTCCGGGCGAGGACGTGATCTATCATCTATGTGAGGGCGCTTGGTATAAGGTTGAAAAGGCCTTTGCCGCGCGGCTGAGAACCTACCTGGATGCCAAGTGCGAGATGACCGACCTAAGCCCCTACAACCACGACGCTATGAACAAGGGAAAGCGTGTTTACAGCGAAGCAAACTACAATGAGGCAATGGCGGCCGCGCACGCAGGGTTTCTTTGCCTTGACCAGACCGATATTAGTCCCTCTGGAAGCACAACGATTGAACCTTGCGACATCTACACGGCGCGCGCCGATGCAATCGCGAGGTCCGGTCAACGGGGCGTATTTTATCACATCAAGATCTCCACGCGCTCATCGCACCTCAGTCACCTGTTCAACCAGGGCGTGAATTCTGTTGAACTGATCACGCACGAGGCCGCGTCTCGAGAGAAGTTGGAAGCGATCATTACCCAAAAACTAGAGGGTGCTGATCCAGCAAATTTTCTAGCGCCGTTTGTGGATTCGGACTACAAGATCGTATTTGGCATCATTACTCATAAAGACGTGACAGGCGCGTCCGGAAATCTTCCGCTTTTCTCAAAACTTAGCTTGATGAGAAACATGCAGCGGCTTGACTTCGCGCGAATTCCTTGCGCGCTAACATTCATTCCAGACCACAGCGAAGCCAAGGGTGGGCATGCGCCCTACCAGAGTTACTTAGTAGAGGTGATGCAGGACGGAAAGAAGAAGGTTGTTCGGGCGGTGGACGGTCAAGGGCTCGATACCACCATCGATATCAGACGCTGCCCTAAGACTGTTTCAGACAGCGCACCTGGCGCGCGCTTCAATGTGTCCGTTAAGGTGAAAGAAGATGAATACTCATCTTCACATCATTGGCCGTACTCAGTAGCTGCTTAGCAGCCAGCGCGGACGCATTTTAGGCACGTGATTGCGCGCTGCTCGGGCAGCGTGTCAGAACAGTTCCGCAAACGAGGAAGGAATGGGTCTTGGTCAAGCGCGAAACGCACCGACAGTTTTTTGATTGGCCGGCGATCGCCTATCCTCCACGCTAAGAACGGCGACTTGCGCCGTATCGCTCGGCTTCTTCTGAAATTATCTTAAGTGACTGTTCGTGCTTGAGGGCTGCACTGATTGCATCCCGAATTTCAGCGGCGGGCATCCGTTGAAGTTTTGAACGCGGGATTGAAAAGCGCGCAAACGCAAGTTCGACCAAATCCAGCTTCGTACGGGCCTCGTCATTGATGTATGTCGAGATTGCGTCGTCGTCGTAGGCCCTTAACTCTTCAGTGGACGGGGTTACCCAAAGGGACGATTGCGCCGGGGAGGAATCGACACGTTGAGCCGCAGCCTCCTTTTCTAGCCGATCGGCGAGCTTCCTTAACGCTTCGGCTAGGGCAGGGTTTCCACTGCGGCGATCTTTGTACAAGGTGACCATCTGTCTCAAAAATCGCACCACATCCTGATCGGATAGGCCCTTGGCGATCCGGTCAGCCATACCACTAATTTTCCTTCTGCTCTTCAAAGTGCGTCAATCCGTGCTTTTAGTGTGTCGGTGAGGTTTCGGTACATTGTATGTAGGCCCCTCGCGCCAATGTTCTGCGTGTTCGCTCGGTCGTAGACAGGCACCGCGTCGGCAAGGGCCTGCGACACACCTGTCCCTTCTTCAATGTAGGGCCGTAGCAGATTCTGGCCCCAACGCCTTTGCAGCGATGCAAGATGAACCGTATGGTCGTCAACATATCCAGAATGTGCCGCCCCGTGAGTGCGGATCCGGGTTATGGCAACGCCCACCAATTGCGTGTCTGGTACATGCATGGGGCGGCTAGCCCCCATGGTCGCTAGCGCCTTCAGCCTTACGTCGATACCGTTTTGAATCATGCTTACTAGATGTGGCGCGCCACGTTCCATGACAGCCTCGGGGATAACTGGAAGAATGTATCCGTGGCTGGCGGCGATGGCATTCTGTGAAACGATTTTCGTGGCAGGCGGGCAATCAAAAATGATGTAGTCGTATAATTCGTCTATTCCAGCAGTCTCTAGCCACTTGCAAATTAGCGTACGCTTATCCCATTCGGAATGTATCGCGTTGCCATGATGAGATGCCGTAAGCTCAATTTCAACGTCGTCCAGCTCTAGGCTCGCTGGAACAATATCCAGTGAGGCGTAGTGGTTGCCAGGAACCGTTTTTATGGCGTTCTTTTCTATGATACCAGCGCCGGGTAACGAGCCAGATTGACCTATGAACGGTTTGAAAATCTCATTGATAGTTCGATTTGCTTGTATGGAACGGCCCCAAACTGGGGCAGTTAAACAAACAATCGAAAGGCTGCTTTGATGGTCGACGTCCACTAGCAACACGCGGCTGCGATGGAAACGAGCCAGCCCCGCGGCGAACTGAAATGACAGCGTGGTTTTCCCGACGCCGCCCTTGAAATTTATTACGCTCACCCGCTTGGCCATAAATCCCCGCTGCTATGTGCAATCTAATCTCTCTTGCCTGAGTCTGTCACCATATCCTCCTTGAAGACCGACTACCAACGAACTATCCCTCGCCGCCTTTCGCGTTCGTGGCCAGCCATTGTAGTCAACAGCATCAAACACCGGCATGCGACTGATATGATCGTTTGGCTGGGCGGCGTCTACGATGCCTTGTATCCATTTCCGGCTGGCGGCAGCAGATGGCTACCGTTAGGGGAATATCCGCTTCGAGCCGGTGTCGCATCGTGTGAACCATGCTCAACTGCCTGCCAGTCACCCCTCTATCCCTCTTGCCATCCCCAAATTCTCATCCTAATCTCCCTCTGAGAAAACGTTTTCCCAAACCCCGCAGCACCCGCCGATTACCCATCTCGACATGCTCCGCCCCACTAAGAGAAAACCTTTTCCCAAACCGAGGACCGACACCCAAAACATGGCCTCCGACACGCCACCACCCGCCAAACAACCCGTCACCCTGCGTGAAGTCGCGGCGATGGCTGGCGTCAGTGTGGCCACGGCCTCGAAGGCGCTGAACGGGCAGGGGCGGATGACCGCCGAGACGCGGCAGCGCATTCGCGAGACGGCGCAGCGGCTTGGCTTTCGCCCCAACAGCCTGGCGCAGAGCCTGCTGCGGCGGCGCTCCTTTACCGTCGGGCTGTTGACCAACGATACCTATGGCCGCTTTTCGCTGCCGGTCATGTCGGGCATTTCGGATGCGCTGGTCGATGCCGGCGTGTCGGTGTTCATGTGCAATGTCGAGGACGATCCGCGGCTGGCGCAACTGCATGTCGAGGCGATGCTGGACAAGCGCATCGACGGCATCATCGCCAGCGGCAAGCGCATCGACCGCCATTTGCCGGTCGACCTCGCCAATCTCGGCGTGCCCGTCATCTACGCCTTCAGCCAGCCCGATCCCGATGCCATCGCCTTCGTCTCCGACGATGCCGGCGGGGCCCGGCTGGCGGTCGAGCATTTTTGCCGGCTCGGGCGGCGGCGCATCGCCCATGTCAGCGGTCCCGCCAGTTTTGCCGTGGTGAATGAGCGGGCACAGGCTTTTCGGGATGTGCTGGCCGCACACGGCCTGCCGGTGACCGAGCCCTTGCTCGGCTCGTGGTCGGAAGCCTGGGGGCATGAAGCCGTCGGAAAGCTGTTCGACGGCCCAACGCTCTTCAACAAGAAGGGAGAGAAACCCGACGCCGTGTTCTGCGGCAACGACCAGATCGCGCGCGGCGTCATCGATGCGCTGCGCGAGCGCGGCTTAGGCGTGCCCGGCGATGTCGGCGTCATCGGCTTCGACAATTGGGAGATCGTGGCGGAGGCGACCCGCCCGCCGCTGACCTCGGTCGACATGAACCTGGCAGCGCTCGGCCGCGAGGCCGGCCTCACACTGCTTTCGCTCGTCGGCGGCCAACCCGCCGCGCCGGGCATTCGAAAACTGCCGTGCCGGCTGGTGGTGCGTCAGTCATGCGGCCGCCCATTGGACGGCTAGGAGAACGCGCGGCGCAATCTGAGAGAGCGCCGCAACAGGGAGGAGAACAGAACCATGAGGAGGAAAACCATGAAGACCGTGATTACCGGGTTCGCGCTCGCCGCGAGCATCATTGCCTTGCCTGCAATGGCCGCCGACACCGCCAATATCTGGGTTCGCGCCGACGGCTCGAACTTCATGCCGCGCATCGTCGACGCCTTCAACAAGGGCCATGAGAACCAGGTCAAGCTGGACATCATTCCCAATGCCGAGATCATCCCGAAATATGGCGCCGCCGCCGCCGGCGGCACGGCGCCCGACGCGCTGTCGCTCGACCTGATCTACACGCCGTCCTTTGCCGCCGCCGGCCAGCTCGAAGACATTACCGACTGGGCGAAATCGCTGCCCTATTTCGCCAGCCTGTCGCCGGCGCACGTCAAGACCGGCACCTACAAGGATCACATTTACGGGCTGCCGTTCTCGGCCGACGCCTCGGTGCTGATCTGGAACAAGAAACTGTTCAAGCAGGCGGGGCTCGATCCCGACAAGGGGCCGGCCAACTGGGCCGAGATCGAGGCCGATGCCGAAAAGGTCAACGCGCTCGGTGGCGACATCAAGGGCTTCTACTTCTCCGGCAATTGCGGCGGCTGCAACATCTTCACCTTCACGCCGCTGATCTGGGCCTCGGGCGGCGACATCCTCTCCGAGGACGGCTCGAAGGCGACGCTGGACAGCCCGCAGCTGCGCGGCGCCATCGACCTCTACCGCTCGATGGTCAAGAAGGATCTGGTGCCGGCCGGCGCGCAGACCGACACCGGCGCCAACTTCTTTGCCGCCTTCGCCACCGGCAATATCGGCATTTCGCCGTCCGGCGCCTTCGCCATCGGCGCGCTCAACACCCAGTATCCGGATATCGACTATGGCGTCACCTTCCTGCCGGGCAAGGACAGCGGCTGGTCTTCGTTTGCCGGCGGCGACAATTTCGTCGTCACCAAGGGCACCAAGAAGCTCGCCGTGGTGAAGGAGTTTCTCGACTTCGCCTATTCGCTAGAAGGCCAGACCATCCTGGCCAAATACGGCAGCCTGCCGGTGCGCGGCGACATCGCCAAGGAGGCGCTGAAAGATCTCGATCCGCGCTACCAGATCGCCGCCGAAGCCATGGCCAAGGGCCGCACGCCCTATTCCGTGGTGTTCAACGACCTGATCAACTCGGCCAACGGTCCGTGGACGCAGATGATCAACGAGGTCGTCTTCGGCGACGACGTCGACGGCGCCGTCGCCAATGCACAAGAGACCATGCAGTCGATCATCGACCAGGCGCCGCAAAAGTAAGCGCCGCCCCTACCTCCCCCTCGAGGGGAGGTCGGACCGCAGGTCCGGGTGGGGTCGTTCCGGCAGTGCTCGACATTCTTTTTCGTCGGCGCACTGCGCGGAGGACCCCACCCCCGGCCTGCGGCCGGACCCTCCCCTCGAGGGGGAGGGGGATCACCGCACCCGGAGCCCACGTATGACCGCAATCACCACCACCCCGCCACGCGCCAGAAAACTGGTCGGCGCCGGTCGCCGGCAGTGGATCGGCCTGCTCTATGTCGCGCCGGCCGTGGCGCTGGTGGTCGTGTTCTTCATCATTCCGCTCGGCATGACGGCCTGGATGTCGCTGCACAACTGGCCGCTGATGGGCGAGCATTTTTACATCGGCTTCGACAATTACCGGGCGATCCTGCGCGACAACCGTTTCTGGAACGCGCTGAGCTTCACCGCCTACTACACCGTGATCGTCACCATCGTGATCTTCGCCGTCGCCTTTCCGCTGGCGCTGTTCATCGAAAAGCCCAGGCGGCTGACCGGCTTTTACCGGACATCCTTCTTCATGCCGGCGGTCGTCGGCTTCGCCTCGGCCAGCCTGCTCTGGTCGTGGCTGCTCAATGTCGATTCCGGCCTGTTCAGCCCGGCCGCCTACGATTTCGGCCTGACCGGGAAAAAGTTCAACCTTCTGGCGACCTTCCAGCCGGCCTTCTGGTCGATCATCGCCATGGTCGTCTGGAAGGTGGCGGGCTTCACCATGATCATCCTGATGACCGGCCTGCAGTCGATCCCGACCGATCTGCAGGAAGCCGCGATGATCGACGGGGCAGGGCCGTTCGCGCGCTTTCGCGCCATCACCCTGCCGCTGATGCGCCGCACGCTGGCGCTGGCGCTGATCCTGTCGATCGCCGGTTCGATCCTCGCCTTCGACCAGTTCTACATCATCCTGCGCGGCGGCCCGCGCAACCAGACGCTGACCGCCGTATACTGGATTTTCAACCAGTCCTTCGTCTCGTTCAAGCTCGGCTATGGCGCGGCGCTGTCGATGATCCTGCTGGCCATACTGGTGGCGCTCAGCCTGGTTCAGCTGTGGCTGCTGCGCAAGCCGGAGGGCATCGACTGATGGCGCAGGCAAGAAGCCGCAGCAGCCGCCTCTGGCTCAGGATCGCCGAGCATTCGACCGGCATGATCGCCTCAGTGCTGTTCATCGCGCCGATCGTCTGGGCCGTGCTGTCGACCTTCAAGCCGGCGCAGGAGGCGCGCCAGCCGCCGCTGCCGCCATGGCCGACGACCGGGTTTTCGGTCGAGAACTACCGCACGCTCGACACCTTTGGCGACGGCCTCTGGCTGCCGGCGCAAAACAGCCTCTATGTCGCCTCCATGACGGTGATCCTGTCGGTGATCGTCAGCGTGCTCGCCGGCTACGGCTTTTCGCGCTTCCGCTTTCCCATGAAGGATGTGCTCTTCATCGTCATCCTGTCGACGATCATGATCCCCTTCCAGTCGATCCTGACGCCGATCTTCCTGGTGCTGACCAAGATCGGGCTGCACAACACGCTGACTGGGCTGGTCCTGGTCTACACCACGCTGCAACTGCCGTTCTCGATCTTCATGATGCGCAACGCCTTCGACGCGGTGCCGCGCGAGATCGAGGAGGCCGCCCGCATGGACGGCGCCAACAACGTCACCATGCTGCTCAAGGTGATGCTGCCGCTGGTCTGGCCGGGCATCGTCACCATCGCGCTGTTCGCCTTCCTCGGCGCCTGGAACGAATTCCTGGCCGCACTGGTGCTGATGACCGACCAGTCCAAATTCACGCTGCCGATCATGATGACCGCGCTGCAGTCGGGCCGCTTCGGCGCCATCGACTGGGGCGCCGTGCAGGCGGGCGTCACCGTGATGATGGTGCCGTGCCTGGTGCTCTTCCTCTTGCTGCAGCGCTTCTACATCCGCGGCCTGATGGCCGGCGCGGTGAAATGACCCGCCGTGAAATGACCAATATCCAACGGAGTGACACGATGACCGCCAAACCATCCGCCAAGCCCGGCAAACTCGCCTTCCGCCCACTGCCGGTGCCGCAGGTCGATGTCCGCGGCTTCTGGGGCGACCGCGTCGATGCCGTGGCGTCGCGCACCGCCGACATCCTGTACGAGCGCTGCGTCGAAGCGCGCATGCTGGAGCAGATCGACCCGGACCGGCCCTCGCCGGGCGTCGTCATTCCGTTCCATTCGCCGTCGCCCGACGAGGCGGCCAGCCCCGGCTTCACCGGCTCGACGGTGACGACGCAGATGTTCTGGGACTCCGATTGGGGCAAGACCATCGAGACCGCGGCCTATTCGCTCTACCGGCGCAAGAACGCGGCACTCGAGACGAAGATCGACGCCGTCATCGACCTCTACGGCAGACTGCAGCAGGAAGACGGTTATCTCTCCAGCTGGTACCAGCGCATCCAGCCCGGGAAGCGCTGGACCAATCTGCGCGATTGCCACGAGCTCTATTGCGCCGGCCATCTGATCGAAGGCGCGGTCGCCTACTACCAGGCCACCGGCAAGCGCAAGCTGCTGGATATCATGTGCCGCTATGTCGACCATATCGCCGACACCTTCGGTCCGGAGCCGGGCAAGAAGAAGGGCTATTGCGGCCATGAGGAGATCGAGCTGGCGCTGGTCAAGCTGGCGCGGGCGACCGGCGAGCAGAAATACATGGACCTGGCCAGGTATTTCATCGACCAGCGCGGGCAACAGCCGCATTATTTCGACGAGGAGGCGCGTGCGCGCGGCGCCGACCCGAAGGCCTATCATTTCAAGACTTATGAGTACAACCAGTCGCACAAGCCGGTGCGCGAGCAGGACAAGGTCGTCGGCCATGCGGTCAGGGCGATGTACCTCTATTCCGGCATGGCCGACATCGCCACCGAATATGGCGACGATACGCTCAGGGTAGCGCTCGACCGGCTCTGGAACGATCTCACCACCAAGAACCTCTATGTCACCGGCGGCCTCGGGCCATCGGCGCACAATGAGGGCTTTACCAGCGACTACGACCTGCCCAACGAAACCGCCTATGCCGAGACCTGTGCCTCGGTCGGCCTCGTGTTCTGGGCCAGCCGCATGCTCGGCATGGGTCCCAACGCCCGCTACGCCGACATGATGGAGCGGGCACTCTACAACGGCTCGATCTCCGGCCTGTCGCTCGACGGCTCGCTGTTCTTCTACGAGAACCCGTTGGAGAGCCGGGGCAGGCACAATCGCTGGAAATGGCATCGCTGCCCCTGTTGCCCGCCCAATATCGGCCGCATGGTCGCCTCCATCGGCAGCTATTTCTACTCCCTGTCGGATGATGCGCTGGCCGTCCATCTCTACGGCGACAGCACCGCGCGCTTCGATATATCGAACCGGGCGGTCAGTCTGATTCAGACCAGCAATTATCCTTGGGATGGCGCGGTCTCGATCCGGATCGAAGCCGAAGCGCCGGTCGAGTTCACCTTGCACCTGCGCGTCCCCTCCTGGTGCGGCAAGGCGGCGCTCAAGATCAACGGCGCCGCGGTCGATCTGGACGGCATCACCAGCGACGGCTATGCCGCGATCCGGCGCGAGTGGCGCCAGGGCGACCGGGTCGAACTCGATCTCGAAATGTCGATCGCTCGTCTGTTCGCCAATCCGGAGGTGCGTCAGGACATCGGCCGCGTCGCACTTGCGCGCGGTCCGCTGATCTATTGCGTCGAGGAGACCGACAATGCCGGCCAGTTGCATCGGATCGCTCTGCCGCGAACGGCAAAAATCCAGGCGCATGCCGAGCCGAACCTGCTCGGCGGCATCGTCACGCTTTCGGCACTTGCCAGCAAGGAAGCCCAGGAAAACTGGGAAACCGGGCTCTATCGCACCGATCCGCCGGCGGTGAGCGAGACGAAAATCACCGCCGTCCCGTACTTTGCCTGGGACAACCGTGAACCCGGTGAGATGCTGGTCTGGCTGCGGGACGGATGAGTTACAGGCTGACGAACGCCGTCAGCGGCAAATGATCCGACGCAACCCGCGACAGCGGCGTGTCATGGGCTTCCACCGACGAGACCATGCCGTGCCGGTTGGCCATGATCCGGTCGAGCGCCAGCACCGGCAGGCCTGAGGGGAAAGTCGGCACCGCCGCCGGCGTGAAACCAAAGGTGGCGTGCAGCGTCTTGAGCGCCGAGCGGTTGCCCAGCCGCCATTCGTTGAGGTCGCCGAGCAGCAAGGTCGGCCTTTCATCCTGGTTGCTCATGATGTCGAGCACGACGCGGGCCTGCTCCGAACGCGAGCGGCGCAACAGGCCGAGATGCGCGGCGATGACGCGCAGAGTGCGCGTTTCGTCGAGGTCGATCTCGGCAACCAGCGCGCCGCGGGGCTCCAGTCCCGGAAGCTTGATCTGATGGACGTCGCGCACGGTGCCGCGCTTGAACAAAAGCACATTGCCGCGCCAGCCATGGCCCTTGCCGCTTCCGGAAACCGGCACCGGCACAAGCCCGGTTTCGTGTTCGATCCGGGCAAGATCGAGCAGCCCGGCGCGATCGCCGAAGCGGTTGTCGGCCTCCTGCAGCGCGATGACGTCGGGGCCGATCTCGCGGATGACGCGGGCGGTGCGTTCGGGGTCGAACCTGCGGTCGGTGCCGATGCATTTGTGGACGTTGTAGGAGGCGACCACCATCTGGGCGCCTTCAATGTGCTTGCGCGGCGTCGCGTTCGCCTTGCGCGCTTTCCTGCCGCGGATCGACAGGAGCACGGTTTCAGGAAGGCTGCGTCCGTTTATGTCCATAGGCCTGCGTTCAATCTGTCCTGATTCTAAAGATAGGGCGATCCCAGCCATAACAACCGGTCAAAAACCCGGATGACAAATGGCCGCGCTCTTAGGGTTGCGAGTGTGACGGGTTTGGCGGAAGCGATTGCCGCTCCGATGCGCCCCTCGATCTCGGCGGCAAAGCCGGTATCCAGCACCTCCAGGTCGATTTCGAAATTCAGCCGCAGCGACCGGGCGTCGAGGTTGGAGGAGCCGACATAGGCCCACACGCCATCGACCGACAACAGCTTCGAATGGTCGAACGACCCTTCATGGCGCCAGACGCGGCAATAGTGCTTCAGCACCTGGTCGTACTGCGCCGTCATGGCGCGGCCGACCAGGAAGAGATTGTTGACCGCGGGCACGACGATGTCGATCTCGACGCCGCGCCGGGCAGCCGTGACCAGCGCGCTGACAAATTCCCGGTCCGGCAGGAAATAGGGCGACATGATGCGGATCGATTTGCGGGCGACGGAAAATGCCCCCGTCAGCAATTTGTGGTTGGTTTCGATGCTGGCGTCCGGCCCCGACGCCACCGCCCGCACCAGGATCGGCTGACCGGGAGGCGGCGAGGGCTTTGCCACGTGCCAGACCTCGTCCTTGAGGGCCTCGTTGCCGGCAAAACGCCAGTCCTCGGCGGCAACCGCGAACAGGTCGGCCACGACCGGCCCCGTGACCTGGAAATGCGTATCCGCCGAGCTGGCAGTGCCAGCGAATTCAGCCGAGAACCCCTTGCGGATGTTCATGCCTCCGGTGAATGCCACCGCGCCGTCGACGATCAGGATTTTCCTGTGCGTCCTCAAATTCGCATAGGGAAGTCTCAGGCCCATGACGATGTTGCCGTTGAACAGATCGACGGTGACGCCGGCTTCCCGGAGTGTCCCAAGAATGCTGGGCACGGAATAGCGCACGCCCACCGCATCGATCAGCACGCGAACCGTCACGCCGCGCCGGACCGCTCCGGCCAGCGATCCGACAAAACGTCGTCCGATCTCGTCATTGTCGAAGATGTAGGTCTCGAGCAGAATGCTGCGCCGTGCGCCGTCGATCGCCCCGCACATTGCCGCGTAGGCTTCGTCGCCGGTCCTCAGGATGGTGATTGCATTTCCCGAAAGCAGGCCGCGCCGCGCCACCCTGTCGCCTAGCGTCTTCAGGCCGGCAAAGCGCTGGCCGAATTCGGCTGAGATGAGTGTTTCGAGCGCAATGTCGTGGTCGTGTTTGGCTGTCTCGGCTTCACCGGCGACGGGCCGCATGGCGCTGATCGTGGCGCGGCGGATGCGGTTGATGCCGGCAATGGCATAGATGATCGCGCCAAGGAACGGCGACAAGATCATCACGCCGACCCAGCCGGTGGCGGCGCGCACGTCTTCCTTGGTCATGATTGCGTGGACGATGCCGATGGCGGCCATCAGCATCGGAATGATCACAAGGATCAGAGGCCAGTAGGTCACAAAGGTCTGCCACATCGGCAGGACTATCGAGCCAGCGGCCGCAGAAGGCAATGCAACGGATCAACCAGGACGGAGGCGCTCGCGCCTCAGTCCTTCGCCCGCTCCACATAAGCGCCATCGGCCGTCATCACCACCACGCGGGTACCCGGCGCGATGTGCGGCGGCACCAGCGTGCGCACGCCGTTGGAAAGCACGGCCGGCTTGTATGACGAGGACGCCGTCTGGCCTTTGGTCGTCGGCTCCGTCTCGACCACTTCGAAAGTAGCGCGCTGCGGCAGCACCAGGGCTATGGCGATGCCGTTGAACTGCGAAATCTGCACCGCCATGCCTTCGAGCAGGTAGGGCGCCATGTCGCCGACCACGCTTTCCGGCACCGCGACCTGGTCGTAGCTTTCCGGGTTCATGAAGTGATACCCCTCGGCGTCGGCGTAGAGGAAGGTGTGCTCGCGCTCCTCGACATAGGCGCGCTCGACCTGCTCGGTGGTGCGGTAGCGCTCCGAAACCTTCACCCCGTCGGAGATGCGGCGCATGTCGAGCTGGGTGACCGGCGTACCCTTGCCAGGGTGGATGTTTTCGGCAAAGAGGATCACGTAAAGCTTGCCGTCCTTGTCGACGACATTGCCTTTACGGAGCGAACTGGCGATGACCTTCACCACGGTTTTCAATCCTAGACTTCGTTGGCCTGAAACGATCGTTCGGCGCAAATCGGCTGCGAGAGCCGTCGCCGTAGCGCATCTTGGCCCGAACCGCCAGCCCTGTCAGCAATTCCGTTGCCCGGCAAACCCATGACTGGCGCTTCGCCCTGGTGGACGCCGGATGTTCACGCCGACCGCCGGCCGCGGCTGATGGCGCGTAACGCCATAGCTGCCGCAATGCGCAGCTGGTTTGGCGAGCGCGACTTCATCGAGGTCGAGACGGCGGCGCTGCAGATATCACCGGGCAATGAGGCGCATCTCTCCGCCTTTGCCACCGAGGCTATCGGCGCCGACGGTGCGCGCCGGCCGCTTTACCTCCACACCTCACCGGAATTCGCCTGCAAGAAGCTGCTTGCCGCCGGCGAACGGCGCATCTTCAGCCTGGGCGCCGTCTGGCGCAACCGCGAGCGCGGTCCTTTGCATCACCCGGAGTTCACCATGCTCGAATGGTACCGAGTCGGCGAAACCTATGAGAGCCTGATGGCTGATTGCGCCGAACTGCTGAAGCTCGCGGCTGAGCGGGCCGGCGCCAAAACCTTCCGCTTTCGCGGCCGCGAGGCCGATCCGTTTGCCGAGCCGGAACGCGTGAGCGTGGCGGAAGCTTTTGCGCGTTACGCCGGCATCGATCTTCTTGCCACCGTTTCTGCCGATGGCGGCACAGACCGCGCCGCACTTCATGATGCTCTGGTCAAGGCCGGCCTGCGCACGGCCGACGATGACAACTGGGCCGATTTGTTCAGCCGCGTGATGGTGGAAAAGGTCGAACCGATGCTGGGGCAGGGGCGGGCCACAATCCTCTATGGCTATCCGATCTCCGAGGCCGCCTTGGCCCGGCCGAGCGCGGAGGACCAGCGCGTGGCCGAGCGCTTCGAGCTCTATTGCTGCGGCGTCGAGCTCGCCAATGCTTTTGGCGAACTGACCGATCCGGCCGAGCAGCGCCGGCGCTTTGCCGCCGAGATGGACGAGAAGGAGCGCGTCTATGGCGAGCGCTATCCGCTGGATGAGGATTTTCTCGCCGCCCTCGCCATCATGCCGCAAGCCAGCGGCTCGGCGCTTGGCTTCGACCGGCTGGTGATGCTGGCAACGGGCGCGACGAGGATCGATGACGTGATCTGGACGCCGGTCGCCACTCCTTGACGGAATCGGCCTCGGTTAAACTCACAAACCGGTCAAGCCGCGCGTCTGTGGCGCCGCCGCGGATGGCTTTGCGGGCCGCTTGGGCGCTATGCCGCAGCGGGACAATTGCCCGTGCGCCATTGCACAAGCCGCATTGGGACAATAGATGGTGCAGCAGCCGCTACCGCCCGGCGCGGCTTCAGCCAGGACCACGCGCATGACCGATACATCAGAGGCAGCGAAATTGACCGACCGCGTCGCGGCACTGGTCGAGGCTGCCAAGCGGGCCGGCGCCGACGCCGCCGACGCGGTTGCCGTGCGCGGCCGTTCGATCGGCGTGTCGGTGCGGCTGGGAAAGGTCGAGCACACCGAAGCGTCCGAGGGCGACGATGTCTCGCTGCGCGTCTTCGTCGGCAACCGGGTGGCGAGCGTCTCGGCGACGGCGGCATCGGACCCCAAGGCGCTGGCTGAGCGCGCCGTGGCCATGGCCAAAGTCTCGCCCGAGGACCCCTATCAGGGTCTCGCCGATCCGGCTTTGCTGGTTGGCAAGGTGCGCGACCTCGATCTGTTCGACGCCACCGAGGTTTCGGCCGATCAGTTGAAGGAAGCGGCCCTTGCCGCCGAGGAAGCGGCCCTTGCAGTCAAGGGTGTCACCAATTCGGCCGGCAGCGGCGCCAGCGCAGGCCTCGGCGGGCTGGTGCTTGCCACGTCGAACGGCTTCGTCGGCCACTATGTCGCGTCGCGCTTTTCGCGTTCGGCCAGCGTGATTGCGGGTGAAGGCACCGGCATGGAGCGCGACTACGAATACTCTTCGAACCAGCATTTTTCCGATCTGGACGCACCGGAATTGATCGGCCGCAAGGCCGGCGAGCGCGCCGTGCGCCGCCTCGGCGCCCGCAAGGCGGCGACCGGTCCGGTCAACGTGGTGTTCGATCCGCGCGTCGCGCGCGGCATTGCCGGTCATCTCGCCGGCGCCATCAACGGCGCTTCGGTGGCGCGCAAGACCAGTTTTTTGCGCGAGATGATGGGCAAGCAGGTTGCGTCGGCTGCCATCACCGTCACCGACGAGCCGCTACGGCGTCGCGGCCAGGCCTCGCGCCCGTTCGACGGCGAAGGCGTCGAGGGCGAAAAGCTGTTGATGGTCGAGAACGGCGTGCTGAAGCACTGGTTCCTGTCGACGTCCGCCGCGCGGGAATTGGGGCTGACCACCAACGGACGCGGCGCGCGCAGCGGCTCGTCGGTATCGCCGTCTTCGACCAATCTCGCCATCGAGCCGGGCGACAGGACGCCGGAAGACCTGATCAGGTCGCTAAAATCCGGCTTTTATGTCACTGAAGTGTTCGGCCAGGGCGTCGACATGGTGACCGGCGAATACAGCCGTGGCGCATCCGGCTTCTGGATCGACAATGGTGAGCTTGCCTATCCGGTGGCCGAGGTGACCATCGCCTCGAATTTGAAGACGATGTTCCTCAATATGGTTCCGGCGAGCGATCTTGACCGCGATTTCGGCACTGCCGCACCGACGCTGCTGATCGAAGGAATGACCCTTGCCGGAGCGTGACCCGGTCATATCGGCCGGGGCCTCGGAAGACCTCGATCTGCTGCGCGACGCCGCCCGCGAGGCGGGCGCGATCGCCATGCGCTATTTCGGCAAGAACCCGCAAGTGTGGATGAAGGGCGGCACCTCGCCGGTCAGCGAAGCCGACCACGCGGCGGACGCCTATCTGCGCGAGACCCTGCTTGCGGCGCGGCCGGACTATGGCTGGCTATCAGAGGAAACGACTGACGATCCGGCGCGGCTTCTGGCGCGGCGCACCTTTGTCGTCGACCCCATAGACGGCACCCGCGGCTTCCTCGAAGGTCTGCGCTCCTGGTGCGTCAGCGTCGCCGTGGTCGAGAACGGCCGCACGCTCACCGGTGTGCTCGAATGTCCGGCCAAGGGCGAAACCTATTGGGCGTTGCCTGGCCATGGAGCTTTCCGCAACGGCAAGCCGATTGCCGTGCGCGGCCTGGGTAAGACGGTCGAGATCGGCGGGCTGAAGCAGTTGATCGACCTGATGCCGGCGCAATGGCAAAGCCGGGTGCGGCGCGCGGCGCACATTCCCTCTCTCGCCTACCGGCTGGCGATGGTCGCCAACGGCACGCTCGACGCAACCTTCGTCAAGCCCAACGCGCATGACTGGGATATCGCCGCCGCCGATCTCATCTTGCGCGAGGCTGGCGGCGCCGTGCTCGACGGCCATGGCCGCGCGCCGCTTTATGCCGGGGAGATCATCCGTCACGGCGCGCTGGTCGCCGGCAGCGGGCAGCTGCTGACCGTGCTTGCCGGCGTCATTGCCGATACGGAAGCGTGATCGAAGGTTCCAAAGTCGGCAGCTTTGGGCTAGACCTGTCGCAAACTCACAATATGTGAAGGACCGAAATGGCCGCGGAAGACGGAAAGAAACAGCTTTTGCACCTGGTGTTCGGCGGCGAGCTGAAGCAACTGGGAGGCACCGAGTTCCGCGATCTCGACGCGCTCGACATCGTTGGCGTCTATCCGGACTATCAAACCGCGCACACCGCGTGGAAGGCCAAGGCGCAAGCCAGCGTGGACAATGCCCATATGCGCTATTTCGTCGTCCATCTGCACCGGCTGCTCGACCCTGAAAGCAAGGCCGCCGGTTGACAGTGATGGAGCATGAAGCGGTGAAAGGGCAGCCCACCGGCGCCGCGGTCCGAAGAAGACGCGGCGGCAGTTCGAAGACGTTCTGGCGCAAGATCCGCGAGCCGTTGGCGCAGTCGCGAATCGTCAAGAGCATCATCGTCAGCCTGCTCGCCCAGTTCGTCCGCCTGGTGCGCCTGACCAACCGCGTGGTCGAAGGCTCGGCTAAATTTTCAGGCGGCGACTACGCCGAATTCGAACCCGGCATCATCGCGCTCTGGCATGGCCAGCATCTGCTGACCCCAGCCTATTATCCCAAGGGACGGCCGCTGGTCGCCATGGTCTCGCGCAGCGCCGACGCCGAACTCAACGCGCTGATGATCGAAAAATTCGGCATCGAGGCGGTGCGCGGCTCCGGCGGGCGTGAAAGCACGAAGCATCTCGACAAGGGCGGCGCCAAGGCGCTCATCGCCCTGAAAAAGTCACTCGTCGCCGGCAAGAACGTCGCCATGATCGCCGACATTCCCCACGGCACGCCGCGCGACGCGGGGCTTGGTATCGTTCTGCTGGCACGCCTTTCCGGCCGGCCGATCATGCCTGCCGCCATCGCCACCAGCCGCCGCAAGGTGCTGGAAAGAAGCTGGGACAAGACCACCATCAACCTGCCGTTCGGCCGCTCCTCGATCGTCATCGGAACGCCGGTTTTCGTGCCGGCCAATGCCGACGAGGCCGAAATGGAGCGCAAGCGCCAGGAAGTCACGGCCGCGCTCAATGCCGCGACCGCCGAGGCCTATCGGCTCGTGGACGGCAGGCCATGAGCGTCGGCTGGGCGCGCGCCTTCCTGGCGGCGTACCGCCTTGCCGGTGCCGCCGCCTATCCGCTGATGGGTCCCTATGTCGCCTGGCGCACATCGCAGGGCAAGGAAGACCGCAGCCGCAGCCGTGAGCGCTACGGCGTTGCCGGGCGGCCGCGCCCTGAAGGGCCGGTGATCTGGATCCATGCGGCAAGCGTCGGCGAGACCCTTGCGGTCGTGCCGCTGGTGCAAAGCATCCTCGACTACGGTGTCAACATCGTGCTGACGACGGGCACCGTCACTTCGGCGCAGGTTGCCGACGAACGGCTGGGCGACCGCATCATCCACCAATATGTTCCGCTCGACCTGAAGCCGGCCGTCAGCCGCTTTCTCGATCACTGGCGGCCGGACCTGGCGATCATCGCCGAATCCGAGATATGGCCGATGACCATCCTCGAGCTCGGCGCCCGACACGTGCCGCAGGTGCTGGTCAACGGCCGGCTGTCCGACCGTTCGTTCAAATCCTGGAAGAAGCGCGCCAACATCGCCGAGGCGCTGTTCGAGAACCTCGCACATGTCGTTGCCCAGTCGGATGTCGACGGCGAACGGTTTCGCGCGCTTGGCGCCCGGCCGGTCACCGTGTCCGGCAACCTCAAGGTCGACACCTTGCCGCCGCCCGTCGACGAACGGGCGCTGGCGACGCTGAAGCGCCAGATCGCCGGCCGCCCGACCTGGGCGGCAATTTCGACCCATGACGGCGAGGAGGTGGTCGCGGCGGAAGTCCACGCCACGCTCTACAAGCGCCACCATGGCCTGCTGACAATCATCGTCCCGCGCCATCCCGACCGCGCCGAAGCGCTGGCAGCACAGATTTCCGGCATGGGCCTGAAGCTGGCGCGGCGCAGCAAGGGGGACCGGATCACCGCCGACACCGATATCCTCCTTGGCGATACGATCGGCGAGATGGGGCTTTATCTCCGGCTGACGGAAATCGCCTTTGTCGGCCGCTCGCTGACCTCGGAAGGCGGCCAGAATCCGCTGGAGCCGGCCATGCTCGACACCGCTGTGCTGGCCGGCCGCAACGTCCAGAATTTTCGCGAGGCCTATCAGCGCCTGCTCGACAGTGGCGGCGCCAAGCTGGTGCGCGACCGCGACATGCTGGCCGGCGCCGTCAATTTCCTGCTGAGCAATGAAGTTGCGCGCCATGAGATGATGGCGGCCGGTGCCGCCACAGTCGACCAGATGCGCGGTGCGCTGGCGCACACGCTGAAGTCGCTCGAGCCTTATATCCAGCCATTGATCGTCAAGTCGCGCCTGAAGGGCGCCGACGGGCGATAGGTGGCGTCGGAAGCACCACCTTTCTGGTGGGAAGCGCCGGACTGGCGGGTCTTTGCGCTGTCGCCGCTATCAGCGGTCTATGGCATGGTCGCCGGCCGCCATATGCATCGGGCGATACGTGAAAAGATCGACGCGCCAGTGCTTTGCGTCGGCAACTTCACCGTCGGCGGCAGCGGCAAGACGCCGGTCGCCATCGCGCTGGCCAAGCAGGCCCGGCGCATGCAGCTCAATCCCGGATTCCTGTCGCGCGGCCATGGCGGCTCGTTCGCGCAGCCGCATGTCGTCGATGCCAGTCACGACGCTGCAAAGCATGTCGGCGACGAGCCGCTGCTTTTGGCCGAGCACGCGCCGGTTGCGGTGAGCCCCAACCGCGCTGCCGGCGCCAAGCTGCTCCTGGAAGCCCATGGTTGCGATTTCCTGATCATGGATGACGGTTTTCAGAGCGCGCGCATCCATATTGACTATGCGCTGGTCGTCGTCGACGCCCGCTACGGCATCGGCAACGGCCGCGTCATTCCGGGTGGACCGCTGAGAGCCAACATCGTCGACCAACTGGTGTTCACCGATGGGCTGTTGAAGATGGGCGAGGGCGCTGCCGCCGACAAGGTCGTGCGCCAGGCGGCGCGCGCCGGCCGGCCGATCTTCGAGGCGCATGCCGAGCCCGCCGCCAAGGAGCGGTTCGCCGGCCGGCGGTTCCTCGCCTTTGCCGGCATCGGTCACCCCGAAAAATTCTTCGAGACGCTGCGCGGCACGGGCGCGGAAGTGGCGCTGAGCCGGTCGTTTCCGGACCATCATTTTTATGCCCCCGACGAACTCGCCGAACTGGCGGCAACCGCGCGCCGTGAGGGACTGGGCCTCGTGACCACCGCCAAGGACGCAGCCCGGCTGCGCCACGGCGCTGCCCCGGCCGATTTCCTCGCTGAACTCGCCGTGCTGGAGATCGACGCCACGTTCGAACTCGACACTGTGCCGGAGCGCATCATCGACGAGACGCTGGATGCCTGGAGACAGCGGAAGCTGCGAGGGTAGGGCGTGCAGCGTCACGCGGAGATGCTGGCGGGACAGCACCCCCCTCTGGCCTGCCGGCCATCTCCCCCGCAAGGAGGGAGATCAGCAGCTTTGCCAATGGCGCTCATTCTGCAACGCTGTTGATTTGGCGAAAGCAAAGATGATCATCCAATCTCCCCCGTTGCGGGGGAGATGTCCGGCAGGACAGAGGGGGGTGTGAAGGAACGCGACCAACGGCTCTGTGCGCGCCTTTAACCCCGGCTGCGCAGGTCCGGATGCATCTCGATCTCGCGGCGCAGCGAGGCGGCGGCGCTGACATAGGGCTCCTGCCTGGCGACGCTCCAATATTTGAGCTCGTCCAGCGGAATGCTCTCGCCGGTCACCGCGCAGCGCACGAAGGCGCCGGGGCTGGTGACCTGGAAGTCGCCGTCGAGATAGCGGATACGGGCTTCCTTGCCGCCGGGGCCTTCGAAGCGGTTCATCATGGAGTGGTGCCAAGGTTCATGCTGATTTCATCGCCATAAATTGCCGGCAAGGTCAAGCTTGACGCAATGCTGAGGCGCTATTGTCGCTCCAAACCATTCTTATGGGACCGGTATGGACATTTCATCCGCCCGCCTGACCGCGCTGCTGCGTGAGGCCATGATGTTGGCAGCGTTGCCGTCGGCGAAGGCCGATCCGGCGAAAGCAGCACTTATAAAGGCGCTGGTGCAGCCGCCGACGCCGTCCGGCGCGCCTTTGCAGCAGGCAGCGGCGCCGGCGCTGCAGGCGCTGTTGTCCGCAGCCACCGCAAAGGGGCAGCAGACGGGTTCTGCCGAGGTCCTGCAAGCCTATCTGGCCCTTGCCGAACCTGGTGACGCCACGCCCGACGATACCGGGCCGACAACCGCTGCGATAGGCAAGGCGACGCCAGCCAACGACGATGCACAGCGCGGTCTGCCGCTGCCGCCGGCAAGGGCCGAAGATGGCGCTGCCGCAAAGCCCGCAGGACTGCCCTGGTTTGCGCTTCTCGCACCCGTGGTTTCGCCGCAGCGCCGCGCTGCCACCACCGATATGCCAATGAAGCGGGAGCAGGCGACGTCTGGGCCGAATGACGCGGCCCAGCCGCAAGGCCGAAAGCAGACGCGTGTCGGTCTGATGGCGCTGGCAACCGGGTTTCTGGCCGTCGCCATTGTCGGGCTAGCCCTGCTGGTGCTTCGCTGAGCACCGAACGATCGCCGCTATCGCTCGGCTTCGAGGAATGCTTCCATCTTGTCCATCGCCAGCCCCGCCTCGACAGCGATACGGCGTGAAAGTTCGGCGGCAGCCGTGCGTGGCCGCCCCAGCGGTCGGTCGAGCCAGTACGACACCGGGTTCAGCGCCGTGCGCTCGTCAACGGCGACGATGCGGCCTGCCTCCAACTGGTGTCCGGTCAGCGGTGGCCGCGCCAGCGCGATGCCGAGCCCGTAAGCTGCGGCGTCGAGCACCAGATTGTAGTCCTCGAAGCGGCGATCCTGCGGGCGCGGGCGGTAGTCCATCCCTTGCGCGGCAAACCAGGCACGCCAGCCGGAGGCGTCGGAATCGTTGATCAGTGGAAACCTCAGCAGCCGGGCCGGGTCGCCGCGGCCGATCTCGCGGGCAAGGCCGGGCGCGGCGACGGGAAAGACATGTTCCTCGAACAGCTTCACCGAGATGCGGCCCGGAATGCCGCCGCGGCCGCAGCGGACCGACAGGTCGATGCCTTCATCGGCAAGGTCGGCCTGGCGGATGTCGACGTCGAGGACGATGCGCAGCTTGGTGGGATTGTTCTCCAGCGCCGCCATGCGTGGCATCAGCCACAGCCCGCTGACGGAGGGTATCGAGGTCAGCCGCACCACGGCGGTGCCGCGCGGCTCGACCCAGCGGTCGGAATGGCTGGAGATCAGCGCAAAGGCTTCCGCCGTGCGCAGATGCAGGCGGTTGCCCTCGATGGTCAGCGAGACGCCGCGCGCGCCGCGGTCGAACACTTTCAAGCCCAGCCAGTCCTCCAGCTTGGCGATCTGCCGGCTGACGGCGCCGTGGGTGATGTTGAGCTTCTCGGCCGCGGCCGAAAAGCTCCCCGTTCGCGCCGCCGCATCGAAGGCGCGCAGGGTCTCGAGCGGCACCATTGTGTCTGAGCTGTGATCCATAGTCACAGGTGATCCTCGATTTGATCGTTTGTCAACGGCGCCGAAAAGGCGCTTTCTGCCTTTCAACACTCTGGGAACCCGAGGACAGGCAGATGAGCGCAACGACCAGCACGTCGAATCCGACACAGCGGATGGACACCACGGCGGCCATCGCCGTGGCGTTGACGGTGGTCGGCTGGGCCTCGGCCTTTCCGGCGATCCGTGCCGGCCTCGCCGCTTTCGGGCCGCTGGAACTCGGTGCGCTGCGCTTTGCCATTGCCGCGGTGCCGGCGGCGATCTTTCTTGCCGTCAAGCGCCCGGCGCTGCCGAGGCTCGACGAAGTGTGGCGCCTGGTCTTTGGCGGCGCCATCTTCGTCGCGCTCTACACTGTCATGCTCAATTTCGGCGAACTGACCGTGTCGGCGGGTGCCGCCGGTTTCATCATCAATGTCAGCCCGATCTTCACCGCCATCATGGCAATGGCATTGCTCGGCGAGCGCTTCTCAAGCTGGGCCTGGTTCGGCACGGCGATTTCTTTCGCCGGCATCGGCATCATCGCCGTGGCTGACGGTAATGGCTTGAGTTTCGACACCGGCACGCTGCTGGTTCTTGGCTCCGCGCTGTGCTCGGCCGTCAACACGATCGTCCAGAAGCCGCTCTTTGCCCGCCATCACCCGCTGACCATTTCGGCCTCCAACATGATCCTTGGCGCGCTTTGCCTGGCACCCTTTCTGCCAAGCGGCTTTGCGCAGGCCGCGGTCGCCAACACAGCCGGGATCGGCGCCGTGATCTTTCTTGGCATCGTGCCCAGCCTGATCGCCTATGCCGCATGGGCAACCGCTCTGTCGCGTCTTCCGGCAGCGCGCGCCTCGAACTTCCTCTATCTGGTCTCGCCCATGTCGGCCCTGATCGGCTTCTTCTGGCTGGGCGAAGTGCCGACGCTACTTGGTATCCTCGGCGGCGCCCTGGCGCTGGGCGGCGTGATCGTGGTGAATTTAAAGCTTTAAAACAAATTATTTGAGCTGTTTTCGGACTCAAACCGAGAACCGCTTCCATCAGAATGCAGACACCCAGAGGAAGGACAGCTATGGTACGCTGCCTTCACTGGGGGACGGAATGGGAAGACTGTTCATATCGGCAATTTTTTTGCGTTTTGCTGCTGACCGGGAAAGCCGCCGCGGGCTGGTATCAGGTCGAAAACTACGAAGGCTCCATCGGACCTAACCCCGTCCACCTATCGCTGCAGAGATATGACAGTTTCGGCAGCGGGATTACGGTCGAGGGGAGCTATTTCCACGACGCGAAGCAAAGCCCGATAGCGGTGTACGGCAAGATCAGTGGCACCAGCGTCTTCCTTTGCGAGATTGCGGACGACAGGGAGTTCGACCGGGTGCTGGTCATGGGATCGAAAACGCCCGTTGGCACCACCGGATGTCCGTTTTCTCTCGACCTTGGCGAAAGCGGCGCAACAGGGACTTGGAGCAAGGGCTCGGACAAGTTCCCGATCACGCTGAAGAAGGTCGCAAACCTCGACGATACCGGTGAGGCGAAGGTTGACGGCACCGTCGAGATTCCCTTCTGGGCGCAGACAGCAACCCACAGATTTGCCGGGGTCTACGAGAAAGCGGGCTTTCTCGTCTGCATGAATAAGCTGCGGGTCATCGATAAGAAGAAAAAGAAGGTCGTTCAGGCAATCGCTTTCGATGACGACGATTGCGATGCCGGCATGCTGATGACTCCCATCTACATGAATGTTCAAAAACAGGTTGGGAGAAGCTTCGAGATAATCTCCGTGAATTTTCGCGGCGGTAGCGCCGGTTACTCAAGGGATTACGTTTTCTCTCATAGGTTCAAGGATTATCGCCTGTTGGTGAATTGAGCGTGTGGCCTGACCTGGCTTGTGCTCACCGCCGCCCAAACAGCCGCTCTATGTCGGCGAGCTTGAGTTCGATATAGGTCGGGCGGCCGTGGTTGCAGGTGCCGGAGCCGGGAGTCGCCTCCATCTGTCGCAGCAGTGCGTTCATCTCCTCGGCCTTGAGCAGCCGGCCGGAGCGCACCGAGCCATGGCAGGCCATGGTGGCGGCGATCTTGTCCAGCCGCTCTTTCAGCGTCTCGACGGTATCGTTGTCGGCGATCTCGTCGGCAAGATCACGCACCAATTGCTGGACATTGGTTTCGCCGAGCATCGACGGCGTCTCGCGCACCGCCACCGCGCCGGGACCGAAACGCTCAATGCCAAGGCCGAACCGGGCCAGCGTTTCGGAATGCATGGCCAGCCGCTCGGCATCCTCTTCCGGCAGGTCGACGATCTCCGGCAAGAGCAGCATCTGCGAGGGCACCGCGCGCGAGTGCAGGGCATTCTTCAGCGCCTCGTAGACCAGCCGCTCATGCGCCGCGTGCTGGTCGACGATGACAAGCGAATCCCTGGTCTGGGCGACGATGTAGTTCTCGTGGACCTGCGCGCGGGCGGCGCCCAGCGCGGTGCCGAGCAGCGTCTCGGCCGGCTCGGCTAAGCCGGCACGCGCATCGGCGCTGGCGAGCGGACCGGCGTCGAATGCAGCCTGGTCGTTTTCGCGGAAGCCGGCGCCGTCAAATCCCATATCCAGCGGCCGCTGTGGCGAGCGGTCAAAGCCCGAAAAGCCCGAGGCCCGGTAGGCCGCGTCATAACTGCGATGACCGTTGGCAGGACCCGCATGGGCGTAGGAGGCGGCTCCCGGCCGGAACGCCGCCACCATCCCGGCGGCCCCGCTGGTGGCGGCGCGGATGCCGGCATTGGCCAGCACCTCGCGGATGGCGCCAACGATCAGCCCGCGCACCAGGCCGGGATCGCGGAAGCGAACATCGGCCTTGGCTGGGTGGACATTGACGTCGACGGTCGCCGGATCAAGCGTCAGGAACAGCACCGTGACAGCATGCCGGTCGCGCGGCAGCACGTCGGCGAAGGCGCCGCGAATGGCGCCGGCGATCAGCTTGTCGCGCACCGGACGGCCGTTGACATAGGCATATTGCTGCAGCGCGTTGGCGCGGGTGAAGGACGGGATCGAGACGTGGCCGGTCAAGTGCACGCCGTCCCGGCTGGCGTCGATAGCGATGGAATTGTCGGGAAACTCGGCGCCCATGACTTGCGCGACGCGGCGCAGGCTGCCTTCCGCCGTGTCGTCGGTCGCCGGCAATTCCAGCGTCGAGCGGTCCGAGCCGGCGAGCGTAAAGCGCACGGCGGGGAAGGCGATAGCGATGCGCTTGAGCACGTCGCTGGTGGCGGAGCTTTCTGCGCGCTCGCCCTTCATGAATTTGAGCCGGGCCGGCGTGGCGAAGAACAGGTCGCGCACCTCGACCGTGGTGCCGCGGTTGGCCGCCGCCGGTTTGACCGCCGAAACGCGGCCGCCTTCGATGGCGATCTCGGCTGCAGCGTCGCCTGCGGCCGTGCGCGAGCGAACCGACAGTCGCGACACCGAACCAATCGACGGCAATGCCTCGCCACGGAACCCGAGCGAGCGGATATCGCGAATGTTGTCGGCAAGTTTCGAGGTGCAGTGGCGCGCAATGGCCAGCGCCAGTTCCTGTTCGGGGATACCGGAGCCGTCATCGGTGACGCGGATCAGGTTCAGCCCGCCGCCGGCAGTGACGACCTCGACGCGGGAGGCGCCGGCGTCGAGCGCGTTTTCGACCAGTTCCTTCACCACGCTCGCCGGACGCTCGATGACTTCGCCGGCGGCGATCTGGTTGATCATCGTTTCGGAAAGCTGGCGAATGGGCATGGGGGTATTATAGGCGGATTCGAAGGGTGTGCGGAAGGCTTCAATGAATGCCGGACATTGGAGACGCCAGCGGGACAGCACCCCCCTCTGGCCTGCCGGCCATCTCCCCCGCAAGGAGGGAGATCAGATGTCACGACGGCTTTCGCCAATCTTCAATGCCTGAAGGGTGACGCGACATATGAACTGCCAATCTCCCCCCTTGCGGGGGAGATGTCCGGCAGGACAGAGGGGGGTGTGAAGGAACTCCGCGATAGTGACTACGCTGCAACCGATTTCAAGCCTGCGCCGCCAGCCAGTCCCTGACTTTCCGCGCATTCTCGCTCAGCTCACGGTTCTTAGGCCAAACCACGTAGAACGCCTTGCCGGTTCTCAGCACATGGTCGGTCACCGGCACCAGCAGCCCCGAAGCCAGGAGCCGTTCGGCCAGATGCCGCCAGCCGAGCGCGATGCCCTGGCCCTCCATGACGCCCTGGATCACGAGGCCGTAATCGTTGATGCGCAGGCCGCGCGCGCTGTTGTCGAGGCTGCCGCCCGCCGACTGGAACCATTCGTCCCAGCTAGCCGCCTCGCGGTAGGGCTCCTCAAGGTGGATCAGGCGATGCGTCGCCAGCTCCGCGACGCTCCTTGGCATGCCGAATTTCGCGAGATAGCTGGCGCCTACGACTGGAAAAATCTCCTCGTCGGCCAGCGGCAGCGAATGATAGTCGGCCCAGTCGCGCGGCTCGCCGCCGCGCACGGCGAGCGGGATGCCCTCGGCGATGATGTCGAGATCGCGGTCGGCGGTCTGGATGCGCAAGTCGATGCCCGGCAGTTCGTCGCGGAACTGCTGCAGCCGCGGCATCATCCAGAACGAGCCGAAGGCGGTCGACGCCGCCAGCGTGACATGACCGCCGGTCGCCTGCAGGCGCAGATCCTCCGCCGATTTGCGGATATGCGACAGGCCGAGTGAGACGTCGGCATGGAAGCGTTCGCCCGCTTCTGTCAGGACGACCTGGCGGTGGCGGCGCTGGAACAGCTGGGCGCCAAGCTGTTCCTCCAACCCGCGCACCGCATAGGAGACGGCGGCCTGCGTCATGCCAAGCTCGCGCCCGGCAGCGGTGAAGCTCGACAGCCGGCCCGCCGCCTCGAAGACGATCAGGCTGCCGGCCGAGGGCAAGAGGTGGCGCAGGCTTCGCATAAGCTGAGCTTATACAAGAGATCAGGATTTTCCAGCATCACATCCATATTTCCTCTCGCTAACTTGGTTGGACGGAATGAGGAGGCTCCATGAACGCACCGGCCACTGAACTGACCGAGCAAACCCACCGCCGCGGCGGCGGTCGCCTCGGACGCAAGGCGCTGAGGAGCGCCCCCGTCACCTCGTTCCCAACGCTGGTCCGCGAGATCCCCACCTACCAGATGGTCCCGGACGAGGCGGTGGAACTGATCCACCAGGAGTCACTCGCCATCCTCGAAGAGGTCGGTTGCGAGTTCCGCGACGACGAGGCGATCGCCATGTGGAAGGCGGCGGGCGCCGACGTGTCCGAGACACGCGTCCGCATCGACCGCGGCCTGCTGATGGAACTGGTCGCGAAGGTTCCGTCCGAATTCACCCTCAATGCGCGTAATCCCGAGCGCACCGTGCGCGTCGGCGGCAAGAACTCCATCTTCGCGCCGATGTATGGCGCGCCTTACGTGCGCGACCTCGACAACAACCGGCGTTATGGCACGCTTGAAGACCTCAACAATTTTCACAAGCTCGCCTACATGGCCCCGGCGCTGCATTCGTCGAGTTCGATCATCTGCGAGCCGATGGAGATCGCGGTGCCGAAACGGCATCTCCACATCATCCATTCGGCGCTGAAGCATTCCGACAAGCCGTTCATGGGCATCGTTACTTCCAAAGACCGCGCCGAAGACACGATGGCGATGGCGGGCATCGTCTTTGGCGAAGATTTCGTTCGCGACAATCCGGTGCTGGTGTCGATTACCAACTGCAACTCGCCGCTGGTGTGGGACGCCACCATGCTGGACGCGATGAAGGTCTATGCCCGCAGCAATCAGCCGCTGATCCTGGCGCCCTTTGCGCTGTGCGGCGCATCGACTTCGGCCTCGGCCGTCGGCGCGGTGGCGCAGGTCAATGCCGAAGCATTGGCCGGGGTCGCTTTCACCCAACTGCTGCGCCCGGGTTCGCCCCAGATCTACGGCCAGTTCATGGTGACGGTCGACATGAAGACCGGCGCGCCGATGGGCGGCACGCCGGAGGCTGCGCAGATGATGTATCTGATGGGCGCGTTGGCGCGGAAATACAAACTGCCCTGGCGAACCTCCGGCTTCCATGTCGGCTCCAAGCTCAACGACGCCCAGGCCGGCTATGAATCCAACATGCTGATGCATGCCGCCATCCTCGCCGGCGCCAATTACATCTGGCACTCCGCCGGCTGGCTCGAGGCCGGGCTCACCTGCGGCTATTCGAAATTCGCCACCGACTGCGAGCAGCTTGTCGGCTGGTACAAATATGCCGGCGGCCTGTCGTTCGACGACTTCAAGGAGGCCATGGCGGCGATCCGCGAAGTCGGGCCGCAGGGCCATTTCCTCGGCACCCAGCACACGCTCGATCACTACGAGTCGGCATTCTTCATGCCCACCATCATGGATTTCAACTCCTACGAACAATGGAAGGCTGGAGGGGCGAAGGACCACGACACGCGCGGCCGCGAGAAAGCCCGCAACATGCTGGCCGACTATGAAGAGCCGAAACTCGATGAGGGCATTGCCGAGGGCCTCAGGGATTTTATCGCGCAGCGCGAGGAGAGGCTGCCCGACAGCGTTAGCTAAGAGAACGACGAATGAGTTGATAACGGGCGAAGACCCGATGGGAACCGCAAGGGAGAAAGACATGACACTTTTCAAAAGCAATGGCGATCGCGTGCCAACGGCCATCGAGGCGATGGCGCAAGAGACGCGTGCTGGCCGTATGGACCGGCGCGAGTTTCTTGCATTGGCAAGTGCGTTCGGCGCATCGACGGCGCTGGCCTACGGCATGATCGGCCTTGCCGCGCCGGGACAGGCTTTTGCCGAGGAGCCGAAGAAGGGCGGCACGCTGCACATATCGATGTCGGTCAAGGCCCAAAAAGATCCGCGCACCTATGACTGGGTGGAACTCGCCAACATCTCGCGCTGCTGGCTGGAGCCGCTGGTCCGCTACACCAGGGAATTCACCTTCGAGCCAGTGCTGCTCGAAAGCTGGGACATCAATGACGACGCCACTGAATACACGTTGCATGTGCGCAAGGGCATCACCTGGAACAATGGCGATGCTTTCAACGCCGATGACGTGGTCTTCAATGTTACCCGCTGGTGCGAGAAGAAGGTCGCCGGCAACTCCATGGCCGCTCGCGTCGGCGGGCTGATCGACGAAAAGTCGGGCAAGGCCAGGGAAGGCGCGATCGCCAAGGTCGACGACAATACGGTCAAGCTGACGCTCAGCGCGCCCGACATTTCGCTGATTCCGAACCTCACCGATTATCCCGCGCTCGTCGTCCACCGCAATTTCGACGCCGAAGGCGCCGACCCGGTCAAGAAGCCGATCGGCACGGGCCCGTTCGAACTGGTCTCCTACGATGTCGGCCAGAAGGCGGTGGTCAAGCGTCGTGAAAACGGCAAGTGGTGGGGCGGCGAAGCGCCGCTCGACAGCGTCGAGTTCATCGACTACGGCACCGACTTCAACGCTTCGATCAACGCCTTCGAATCCGGCGAGATAGACCTCAATTTCGAGACGCCGGCCGACTTCATCGACATCCTGGATAAGATGGGGCTGGAGAAGTCCGAGGTTGCGACGGCAACCACGCTGGTTGCCCGCACGAACGTTACCCACAAGCCCTACGACGACCAGCGGGTGCGCAACGCGCTGCAGATGGCGGTCGACAACAATGCGGTGCTGGAACTCGGCTATGCCGGGCGAGGGACGGTCGGTGAAAACCACCATGTCAGCCCTATCCATCCTGAATATTTCGCGCTGCCCAAGAAGACGCGCGACGCGGCCGGCGCCAAGAAACTGATGGCCGACGCTGGGCAGGCCGATTTCGAGCACGAGCTGATCACCGTCGAGGACGATTGGCAGAAGAACACCGGCGACGCGATTGCCGGCCAACTGCGCGACGCCGGCATCAAGGTCAAGCGCACGGTGCTGCCGGGCTCGACCTTCTGGAACGACTGGACGAAATATCCCTATTCGATGACCATCTGGTACATGCGCCCGCTCGGCGTCCAGGTGCTGGCGCTTGGTTATCGCACCGGCGAAGCCTGGAATGAATCGGCATATTCCAACCCGGACTTCGACGCCAAGCTGAAGCAGGCGCTGGCGCTGATCGACGTGGAGAAACGGCGTGAGGTAATGAAGGATGTCGAGCAGATCCTGCAGGATTCCGGCGTCATCATTCAACCCTTCTGGCAGAAGCTCTACAGCCACATGAACAAGAAGGTGAAAAACTACGGCGTCCACCAGACCTTCGAGATGGACCTGCAGAACGTCTGGCTGGATGGCTGAGAGGGTGTAAGCCGGGGCTTCATGAGCCGCAAAAAAGCCGATATGCAGGATGTCTGGTATTGCCGCCTTGCCGCCAAACGTCCGGAGATCCCGCATGAAACCGATAGTGCTTGCCGCTGTCTTTTCGATTGTCTTGCCTGCGACGGTGCTGGCCGGGCCGGCTTCCAACGCCGTGAAGTTCTTTTATGTGCCCGAGGTGAAATTCGAGGGAGATGCAAAGTACCGCGACCGCTTCACCGAGCCGGTGACCAAGCTGTTCGATCTCAACGACCAGGCCACGAAGAACAAGCCCGACGAAGTCGCATGCCTCGACTTCGATCCCGGCCTCGACGCGCAGGATTTCGACCAGAAGTCGATTGCCAAGACATTGAAGCTGACCGAAACCGTCAATGGCGATACGGCCGAAGTCACCGCCACCTTCAGCCTTTTTGCGGAAGGCGATGATTCCAAACGCGAAATGCTGTGGTCGCTGAAGAAGATCGACGGCAAATGGAAGGTCGCCGACATCACCTCCAAGACCAGCAGCTGGACGCTGAGCGCGCTGGAATGCATGCCCGACAAAGCGCCGGAGTGATCCCGTGCTCCGCCGTCTTGCCCTGGCGCTGTCGCCCATGTGCGTGCTGGCGGTGGGTATGAGCGCAGCCGCAGCACAAGGCCTGTTGGGCCCGCCGCCAGCCAATGCGCCGGCCGTGGCGGCACCGGCCGGCGCAGCACCGCCCGCAAATCCACCCGGGACAGCGGTGGAACCGGCGACACCGCCGGTTGGGTGGCCGCCGGCCGACGCCGCACCGGCCGCACCCATTCTGCCGGGATCCCCGACGGCGGTGGTGCGACCATTTTACGATCAGGTGGGACTGGAGCTCGATCCGACCCAGCGCAAAAACTTCGTCGACCCGGCCAAGACCGTACTCGACAAGAGCGACGCGTTGCGCAAATCCGGGCAGGGCGAATGCCTCGACCCCAACATGGCGCTCGACAATGCCGACTATGACAAGGCCGAGATCGACAACAGCCTGAAGACGCTCGAAGCGATCAATGGCGACCAGGCCAAGGTCATTGTCGCCTTCGTCGTCGCCGGCAATCCACATCGCCTTGAATGGAAGTTCAGGAAGGTCGACGGCGACTGGAAGATATCCGATCTGCTTTCGGTGACCGGTGAATGGGCGCTCAGCCAGTACCAGTGCGAATAATGTTGATTGAGGATCAGCGCCTGCGATCCTTCGCGCCCCCTCTCTGTCCTGCCGGACATCTCCCCCACGGGTGGGGAGATCAGCAGTTCCAACGTCTCGCCCGCTCCGCATCATTTGAGATTAGCTAAAGCCGGCGTAGCGGCCAATCTCCCCCCGTGTGGGGGAGATGTCCGGCAGGACAGAGGGGGGCGCTGTCCCGCTAAAGTTCCGCAAAATAGCTTCAGCCCCTTCCGCGATAGGGGGCAACGCCGGTGTCGGGCAACCAGGCGCCTTCGGGCGGAGCGCCGGTCTGCCAGAAGACATCGATCGGAATGCCGCCGCGCGGATACCAATAGCCGCCTATGCGCAACCACAGCGGCTTCGTTGCCGCCACAATGCGGCGGCCGATCATCACCGTGCAGTCTTCATGGAAAGCGCCATGGTTGCGAAACGAGGTCATGAACAGTTTGAGCGACTTCGATTCCACGAGCGTGGTATCGGGTGCGTAGTCGATGACGATTTGAGCGAAATCCGGCTGTCCGGTTACCGGGCAGAGCGAGGTGAATTCCGGGCAGGTGAAGCGCACGATCGCCGGCGGTCCGTCGCCGCGCTGGAACGGCACGGTCTCCAGGACCGCAGTCTCCGGGCTCTGTGGCGTCTCGACGTGGGCGCCGAGCTGGGTGAGGGTTTTGGTATCGATCATCGCGGTTTTCCTGGGGATTTCCGCGCTCATTAGCACCGGACCGAAAAGTGTGCAGCGATTTTCGAATAAATTCGATGCTTAAGACAAGAACTGGAGCAGCACGCGCTGCTCCGACACAAATTGGAATGGCAGGAAGATGATGACCAGCAACGACCCGCTTCTCCAGCCTTACCAGCTCAAACACCTGACGCTGAAGAACAGGGTGATGTCGACCAGCCACGAGCCGGCCTATTCCGAGGACGGCATGCCGAAACAGCGCTACCGGCTCTACCACGCCGAAAAGGCCAAGGGCGGCATGGCGCTGACCATGACGGCGGGCTCGGCGATCGTCTCGCGCGACAGCCCGGCCGCCTTTGGCAATCTGCATGTCTATGACGACCGCATCGTGCCGTGGCTGGCCCAACTGGCGGACGCCTGCCACGAGTATGACTGCAAGGTGATGATCCAGATCACCCATCTTGGTCGCCGCACCGGCTGGAACAAGGCCGACTGGCTGCCGGTGCTGTCGGCCTCGCCGGTGCGTGAGCCGGCGCACCGCGCGTTCCCGAAAACTATCGAGGACTGGGACATCGAGCGCATCGTCGCCGACTATGCGTCCGCTGCGCAGCGCTGCCAGGCGGCCGGCCTCGACGGCATCGAGTTCGAATCCTACGGCCATCTGATGGACGGCTTCTGGTCGCCGGCCACAAACCATCGCGACGACGAGTTCGGCGGTTCGCTCGACAACCGGATGCGCTTCACCGACATGGTGCTGGATGCCGTGCGGGCTGCCGTCGGTGAAAAGTTCATCGTCGGCATCCGCATGGTCGCCGATGAGGACTTTGACAAAGGCCTGTCGAAGGCCGAGGGCGTCGAGATCGCGAGACGGCTCGCCAATTCTGGCAAGGTCGATTTCCTGAACATAATCCGCGGCTCGATCGAAAGCGACGCGGCGCTCACCAAGGTTATCCCGGTGACCGGCATGCGCTCTTCGCCGCATCTCGATTTCGCCGGCGAGGTGAGGGCGGCAACAAAATTCCCGACCTTCCATGCGGCGCGGATTTCCGATGTCGCCACTGCGCGCCATGCCATCGCCACCGGTAAGCTCGATATGGTCGGCATGACCCGCGCCCATATCGCCGACCCGCACATCATCAAGAAGGTCATGGAAGGTCGCGAGCACGAGATCCGGCCTTGCGTCGGCGCCACCTATTGCCTCGATCGTATCTATGAAGGCGGCGAGGCGCTGTGCGTCCACAATGCCGCGACCGGCCGCGAGGCCGAGATTCCGCACATCATCGTCATGACCGAAGGGCCCAGGCGGAAAGTCGTCGTCGTTGGCGCCGGCGCCGGCGGGCTGGAGGCAGCTCGCGTCATGGCCGAACGCGGCCACCATGTCACGGTGCTCGAAGCCTCCGGTCAGGCCGGCGGCCAGGTTCGGCTGGCGACGCAGAACCCGCGCCGCAAGGAGTTGATCGGCATCATCGACTGGCGGCTGGCCGAACTCGACCGGCTCGGCGTCGGGATCCGCTACGACACCTGGGCCGAGCAGGACGAAGTGCTGGCGCTGTCGCCCGACGTGGTGGTGATCGCCACCGGCGGCCTGCCGCAGAACCCGCCGCTGACATCAGGCGACAATCTCGTCACGTCGAGTTGGGACATCATGGCCGGCAGCGTCAAGCCGGCGGAGAACGTGCTGCTCTTCGACGACAATGGTGGCCACCAGGGCATGGGCGCGGCGGAGCTGATCGCCAATGCAGGGTCAAAACTGGAGCTGGTTTCGCCGGAGCGCTTCTTCGCCCCCGAAATGGGCGGCATGAACCACGTGCCCTATATGCGCGCCTTCCAGGAGAAGGGCGTCACCATCACCATCAACACCAGGCTGCGCTCGGTACGGCGCGAGGGCAACCAACTGGTCGCCGAACTCGCCTCCGACTTTGCCGATGGCTGGCGTGGCGAAAGGCGGGTCGACCAGGTGGTGGTCGAGCACGGCACGGCGCCGCTCGACGATCTCTATCTCCAGCTGAAACCGCTGTCGAAGAATGGTGGCGCGGTCGATTACGAGCGGCTGGTCGGCGGCGGCGATATTTTTCCTTCACGCAACCCCGAAGGCGGCTTCGTGCTGTTGCGCATCGGCGATGCGGTCGCCTCGCGCAACATCCACGCCGCCATCTATGATGGCATCAGGTTCGGCTTGCGGGTTTGAGCCTACAAGCCGGCCTACGGCTTGTTCCAAAGCTCGATCTCACCCTTCCGGCGGGCGCATCTCGATCGATCAAAGTGATGGGTGGCGCGCAGCCAAACCTCTGTGCGGAGAGCCACCTTGCACATCCGTCCGAACTGCGCGCCGCGTACGCCACTAGCCGAGAGCCGGGCGACGCACGATGCGGAATGCTTAAACCGGGCGGCAACGCGCGGCAGGGCTCAAATCATCCTTGCGGTCGCCATGCAAAGCACGGTGAGTACCAGCAGCCAGGCGGCGATGCGCTCGCCGCGTGCCATTTGGCTGCGCAGCGCCGCTTCCCTTGCGGCGTCCGCGCCGGCAAGCTGCCGGCTGGTCTTGCGGACGACGACGCTGAGAACGCCTGCAGCGGCGAAGGCGGCCAGGATGCCCAGCGCCAGCACCATTTCCATCGAGCCGAAATAGGCGCCGTGAAAGAAATACCAGAGCAGGGCGCCGGTCACGAACACCATACCGGCCGAGCCCATTTGCGGTCCAATAAAGCGCTCCGCCCTGATCTCGGGGTCGCGGGCAAGCGTGATGGTGGTGCCGGCCCAGAACACACCGGCCATGACGTGAAGGCCGATAACGACGATGTAGACATATTGCATGACCGCTTCCTCCTTGCCCGCCGCCCGTCCTCGGATCCCTGTCGAATGCGGGACAATACGAACTCGGTAGATCGACACGCATGATAGTTAGGTATCAAATGGTTCGATGTCAATGTATAATGCCGCGTTCCATCGCTCGGCGCCTTGTTCTACTGTCGGCGCATGACTCCCTTTGACCGTCCGCCAATCGGCATGAATCTCGCGCGCACCTCCAAGCTGGTGGCGCAGGCCTTTGACGCCGCTTTGGTCGAGGCCGGCGGCACGCTGCCGGTGTGGCTGACCTTGCTTTCGGTCAAGTCGAGCGAGCTTGCCAACCAGCGCGAACTTGCCGGCATGATCGGCATCCAGGGCGCCACGCTCACCCACCATCTCAACGCCATGGAGGCGCAAGGCTTGCTGACGCGCCGCCGCGATCCGGACAACCGCCGGGTTCATCTGGTCGAGCTGACGCAGGCGGGCGAAACGATGTTCCTGAAGCTCCGGGCGGCGGCTCTCATCTTCGACAAGCGGCTGCGCGCGGGATTGCCGGACGACAGGCTGGCGGAGTTCGCCGAGGTGCTGGCGGCATTGCGGGCGAATGTCGCGCCGGCCAAATGACCGGCACCGGTGGGCAATAGTCTAGGCTAAATTGCCCTGAAGCACCTTCAGCTTGGCTTTCTTCGGGCTGCGCGCCAGCAGCCATTCGCGCGCCTTGTCCTGCGGCATCGGGAAGGCGATGGAATAGCCCTGCACCTGGTCGCAGCCGATCGCCATCAGCGAATCGAGCTCGGCTTCGGTTTCCGCGCCCTCGGCGACGATCGAAATGCCGAGACCGCGCGCCAGCTCGGTGATGGCGCGCACGATCTTGGTGTTGTCGCCATTCTCGTTGATGTTCTGGACGAAGCGGCGGTCGATCTTCAGCCGGTCGATCTCGTTGGGATTGACATGGCTGAGCGAGGCATAGCCGGTGCCGAAATCGTCGAGCTCAAGATGGACGCCGGCAGCGCGGATGTGGCGCAGCTTCGCCGCGATGCCCGTCTTCTCGTCGTCGAGAATGACGGATTCGACGATTTCCAGCGACAGTTTCTGCGGCGCCAGGCCCGCCTTTTCCAGCGTCGCGAACAGGAAGCGGTTGAAGTCGGGTTCGCGCAGCTCGGTGCCGGACACGTTGACGGCAAGCCGGCCGAAGGCAATGCCGGCGCGATCCCATTCGGCTGCTTGCTCGATCGCCTTGGTAAAGACGATGCGGCCGATCTCGGGCATGAAGCCGCATTTTTCGGCGACCGGAATGAACTCGCCCGGCGCAATCATGCCGCGCTCGGCATGCTTCCAGCGCACCAGCGCCTCGATGCCGCTGATGGCGCCGTTGCTCAGCGACACCTGCGGCTGGAAATAGACCTCGAAGGCGTTCTCCGAAATGGCGACCTTGATGTCGTGCTCGAGCTGCTTGCGGTAATCGAGTTCGCGCCTGAGTTCCTCGGAGAAGAACGAGAAGCTGCCGCCGCCGAGCTTCTTGGCGGAATAGAGCGCGAGGTCGGCGTGGACGAGCAGATCCTCGGCATTGTCGGCGTCGATGGGATAGACAGCAATGCCGGCGCTGGCCCCCGGAAGGATGGTCGTGCCCTGGAAGGTAATCGGCTCGTTGATCTCCTCCAGGATGCGCCGGGCCAGCATGTTGATGTCCTCGGGGCCGCCGGCGCCATTGAGGATCATCACGAATTCGTCGCCGCCAAGGCGCGCGCAGAGATCCGACGCACGGCAGGAATCGCGCATGCGCTGCGCGGTGATGACCAGCACATAGTCGCCGGCGGCGTGGCCGAGTGTGTCGTTGATCTGCTTGAACCGGTCGAGGTCGAGCTGGATGACCGCCAGCCTCTCGCGCCGGCGATGCGCGCCCTTGATCAGCGTTTCGAAGTGGTCGGTCAGGAAGGTGCGGTTGTGGAGGCCGGTCAGCCCGTCATGTACGGCGATGAAGGCCATCGAGTTGCGGGCATCGACAAGCTCGTGCGTCTTGCGCAGGATCGCCTTCGACATCGGCCGGAAGATGAAAAGCGCCACCAGGACGATGACGCCGATGGTGGCGTAGAACAAGGTGCGATGGAGATCGAGGAGCTTTTCCGACCGCTCGTCTGCGAATGCGGCGATGCGTTGGCCGAGCGCGGCATAACCCGACAGCGTCGCATTGGCGACGGAAGCATCGAGATTGACGCGCTCGCCGCCGCCCTTGTAGGCGGCATTGCCGGAGAGCTGGGATTCGAAGGACGAGATCAGCCTTTCGCCATTGGCGACCAGCCCGACCGAGAAATAGTCGAGGTGGAACGGCTTGCCGTAAAGGACGCTCTCGATCGACCTTGGGTCGGACAATGCCGGCGACAGCGGGTCGGCTCCCGTCTGTTTGAGGAGCAGGTCGTAGTTCGCCTCGAACTCGGCGGTCGCCTGTTTCAGCGCGGCAACCAGGGCCGGCTGCTTGTCACGCGCGGCGGAGCCGGTTGCGCTTGTCAAAAAGACGATGCGCTGCGACAGCGCCTTCTGGGTGCTGACGATGTCGAGCAGAGTATGGTTGTGCTGTTGCGCCGCCATCATCTGCTGCAGCAGGATGAAGGAAGCCATCACCATGGCGGCGATGATCAGCAGCGCCAGCCAGTAGCCGCTCTTGATCAGCAGGATGAGTTTGCCCGAGACGGTTTGCGCCGGCTGCTGCGACATATTCTAGGTGACCCCTCGGTCGACTGATTCTGCCACCGATTCGTGGCGAGAAGACCATTGGCTTGAAAGGGTTAACAGGTCTGGAAGCCGGCGGAACTGTTGCTTCCGCAGTAAACGAAAGCTGCTGAAATGGTTATCATGTTCTTTCGCGGCACGGCCGTATTCGCGTGCCTGCTACTCCAGCATGCTGGCCATGCGATCGGATCGCGCCAGGGTTGAGCCCGCCGTGCCACCGAAACGGTCGCTTTTGCGATGGATTTTTAGTGCGCGTAGCGCGACAGTCGCGCCAATCTCAACAGGACCTGATCATGAGCGCGGCATTCCTCTCCCATATCGACAACGAACTGCAAGGGCTGAAATCCGCCGGGCTCTACAAATCCGAGCGGGTGATCACCTCGACCCAGTCGGCTGAGATCGAAGTCGGCGGCGACAAGGTGCTGAACTTCTGCGCCAACAACTATCTCGGCCTCGCCGACAGCGCCGAGTTGCGCACCGCGGCCAAAGGCGCGCTCGACCGCTACGGTTACGGCATGGCCTCGGTGCGCTTCATCTGCGGCACGCAGGAAGAGCACAAGCAGCTTGAATCAACGATTTCATCCTTCCTCGGCCTGGACGACACCATCCTTTACGGCTCCTGCTTCGACGCCAATGGCGGCCTGTTCGAAACGCTGCTCGGCGAGGAGGATGCGATCATCTCCGATGCGCTGAACCATGCCTCGATCATCGACGGCGTGCGGCTGTCGAAGGCCAAGCGTTTCCGCTATGCCAACAACGACATGGCCGACCTCGAAGCGCGGCTGAAAGAGGCGAAAGACTGCCGCTTCCGCCTGATCGCCACCGACGGCGTGTTCTCCATGGACGGCATCATCGCCAATCTGAAAGGCGTCTGCGACCTCGCGGAAAAGTACGGCGCCATGGTGATGGTCGACGACAGCCATGCCGTCGGCTTCGTCGGCAAGAACGGCCGCGGCTCGGCCGAGCATTGCGGCGTCGAGGGCAGGGTGGATATCATCACCGGCACGCTCGGCAAGGCGCTCGGCGGCGCCTCCGGCGGCTACACCTCCGGCAAAAGCCAGGTCGTCGACTGGCTGCGCCAGCGTTCGCGGCCTTATCTCTTCTCCAACACGCTGATGCCGGCGATTGCCGGCGCTTCCATCAAGGTGTTCGAGCTGATCCGCAATGGCGACGCCCTGCGCGAACGCCTCTATGCCAATGCGGCGCGCTTTCGCTCCGAAATGGGCAAGCTCGGCTTCACGCTGGCCGGCGCCGATCATCCGATCATTCCGGTGATGCTGGGCGATGCCAGCCTGGCGCAGGAAATGGCGGCGCGCATGCTGAAGCGCGGCATCTATGTCATCGGCTTTTCCTTCCCGGTGGTGCCGAAAGGCCAGGCGCGCATCCGCACGCAGATGTCGGCGGCGCATTCCAGCGCCGACATCGACCGCGCCGTGGCAGCGTTCGCGGCGGTGGGAAAAGAGTTGGGCGTCATTTCCTGATCGCCAAAAGCGATTCCGGATCAAGGGATTCAAGGGACAAAAGCATGTCGAACATGATGAAGGCGCTGGTGAAGGCCAAGGCCGAACCGGGCATCTGGATGGAAGAGGTACCGGTGCCGGAGATCGGCCCCAACGACGTGCTGATCAAGGTCAAGAAGACGGCGATCTGCGGCACCGACGTCCACATCTACAATTGGGACCAGTGGGCGCAGAAGACCGTGCCGGTGCCGATGGTGACCGGCCATGAATTCGTCGGCACGGTGGCCGATTTCGGCGCTGCGGTCACCGAATACAAGGTCGGCCAGCGTGTCTCCGGCGAAGGTCACATCGTCTGCGGCCATTGCCGCAATTGCCGCGCCGGCAGGGGGCATCTCTGCCGTAACACGCTCGGCGTCGGCGTCAACCGCCCCGGCGCCTTCGGCGAATATCTGGCGATCCCGCAGCACAATGTCGTGCCGATCCCCGACGATGTGCCCGACGAGATCGCCGCGATCTTCGATCCCCTGGGCAATGCCGTCCACACCGCTCTGTCCTTCGACCTGGTCGGTGAGGATGTGCTGGTCACCGGCGCCGGGCCAATCGGCATCATGGGCGCGCTGGTGGCGCAATGTGTGGGCGCGCGAAAAGTCGTCATCACCGACATCAACCCGGTGCGGCTGGCGCTGGCCAAAAAGCTCGGCGTCCAGCATGTCGTCGACGCTTCGAAGGAAAAGCTTAGGGATGTCATGCCGGCGCTCGGCATGACCGAAGGTTTTGATGTCGGCTTGGAAATGTCGGGCGCCGCGCCCGCCTTCCGCGACATGATCGACACGATGAACAATGGCGGCAAGATCGCCATTCTGGGCATCGCGCCGACCGGCTTTGAGATCGACTGGAACAAGGTCATCTTCAAGATGCTGCACTTGAAGGGCATTTACGGCCGCGAGATGTTCGAGACTTGGTACAAAATGATCGCGCTGGTGCAAGGCCCGCTGGATGTCGGCGGGCTCATCACGCATCGGATCGGTATCGATGATTTCCAGACAGGGTTCGATGCGATGAGGAGCGGCAGTTCGGGTAAGGTGGTGATGGATTGGTAGGCGCAGAGGCACGTTCTAGCTGGAGAAGCCGGCGGGACAGCACCCCCCTCTGGCCTGCCGGCCATCTCCCCCGCAAGGAGGGAGATTGGCAGCTTTGACGGCTCGCCAACCTCTGCAACATTGGAGATTGGCGAAAGCCTTCGCGACATCTGGTCTCCCCCCTTGCGGGGGAGATGTCCGGCAGGACAGAGGGGGGTGTGAAGGATCACGGCGGAGCAGATTCTTTATTCACCCAACGCTCCCTCCAGCGCCGCCACGCCGCTCACAATCGCTGTCCGCTCCTCTGTGCTCAGCCTCTCCAGCAACTCCCGTTCAAACGCCTTCGCCAGCGGCACCATTTCGCCATAGGCCGCCAGCCCCGCCTTCGTCAGCGCCAGATGCTCTACACGTCGATCATTCTCGTCGGTTGTGCGTACCAGCCAGCGTCGCCGCTCGAGCTCGGCCACGGCGCGCGACACCTTGGTCTTGTGCATGGCCGACTGTTCGCCAAGCGCTGTCGCCGTCATGGTGCCGCGCTGTCCGAGCCCTGACAGCGTGCGCCATTCCGGCCGCGTCAGACCGTGACGGTCGCGGTAGATTTTTGAAAATTCTCGGCTGACAGCGTCGGCCAGCCGGTAAAGCCGGTAGGGCAGGAAATTTTCGAGTTCGAGGGTTTCCATATGCGCACCGTGGATGCGGCATCAGCCGTTGATAGTTACATTTTCGATGGTTACAAATGAAACCAGTTTGGTCAACATCGCCGGCAGGCCGCGCTTCGCGGCGGTCGGGATTAGGGAGGATCGGATGGAATTTTCCTACATGCCGGGCTTCGGCAATGATTTTGAGACCGAAACGCTGCCCGGCTCGCTGCCGCAAGGGCGCAATTCCCCGCAGCGGCCGGCTTACGGACTTTATGCCGAGCAGCTCTCGGGCTCGCCCTTCACCGCCCCGCGCGGCACCAATGAGCGCTCCTGGCTCTACCGCATCCGGCCGAGCGTAAAACACACCGGCCGCTTCAAGGCGGCGAGCTATCCCCTGTGGAAGACCGCTCCCAATGTCGGCGACCACGAGCTGGCGCTCGGCCAGTACCGCTGGAACCCGGTGCCGATGCCGAAGGAGCCGACCGATTTCATTCAAGGGATGCGCACCATCACCACCGCCGGCGACGTGCTGGGCCAAAGCGGCATGGCGGCGCATGTCTATGTCGCCAACCGCTCGATGGTCGACGACCATTTCTTCAACGCCGACGGCGAGTTGCTGATTGTCCCCCAGGTCGGTGCCTTGCGCTTTGTCACCGAGATGGGCGTCATCGAGCTTCGGCCCGGCGAGATCGCCGTGCTGCCGCGCGGTCTGGTGTTCAAGGTCGAGCTCGCCGACAAGGAAGTGCGCGGCTATGTCTGCGAGAATTACGGCGCCAAGCTGACGCTGCCCGACCGCGGCCCGATCGGCGCCAACTGCCTGGCCAACCCACGCGACTTCAAGACGCCCAGCGCCTGGTTCGAGGAGAAGGAGACGCCGTGCCGGCTGACGGTGAAATGGTGCGGCAATTTCAACGTCACCGAGATCGGCCATTCGCCGCTCGACGTCGTCGCCTGGCACGGCAACTATGCGCCCTACAAATATGATCTGGCGACGTTTTCGCCGGTCGGCGCCATCCTGTTCGACCATCCCGATCCGTCGATCTTCACCGTGCTGACGGCGCCGAGCGGCGAGGAGGGCACCGCCAATATCGACTTCGTCATCTTCCCGCCGCGCTGGCTGGTGGCGGAAGACACGTTCCGGCCGCCCTGGTACCACCGCAACATCATGAGCGAGTTCATGGGCCTGATCCATGGCCAGTACGACGCCAAGGAAGAAGGCTTCGTGCCCGGCGGCATCAGCCTGCACAATCTGATGCTGGCCCACGGCCCCGACGCACCTGGCTTCGAAAAGGCCTCGCGCTCCGAGCTGAAACCGGTCAAGCTCGACAACACGATGGCCTTCATGTTCGAGACCCGATTCCCGCAAATGCTGACCCGCTACGGCGCCGAGCTTGAAACAAGGCAGGACAATTACATTGACTGCTGGACCGACCTGAAGAAGCGCTTCAACGGCACGCCGGAGGGCGACTGGTCTTGAGATCAGCTCGATGAGCGACCGGCTGGTGCTTCTCGGCTCGAAAGGCGGCCCGGCGTTGCGGTCGGGCGGGCCGTGGCCGAGTTCGTCGCTGCTGGAGCTTGGCGGGCGGACCATCGTCGTCGATTGCGGGCTGGGTGTCACGCGTGGCCTGGTCGATGCCGGCGTCAGCCTGAAGGCGCTCGACCTGATCTTCGTCACCCATCTGCATTCCGATCATGTGCTGGAACTGGGGGCGCTGCTCCACACCGCCTGGACCGCCGGTCTGGCCAGTCCGGTGACGTTGTTCGGACCGCCCGGCACCGGCCATTACTGGCGGCGCTTCTGCCAGGCGATGGAGTTCGACATCGAGATCCGAATCGTCGACGAAGGCAGGCCGGACATCCGCGAACTGGTTTCGATCGTTGAATTCGGCGAAGGCCAGGTTTTCGCACAACGCGGCCTGAAGGTCTCGGCACTGCGCGTCGACCATCCACCGGTAACCGACTGTTTCGCGCTGCGGTTCGAGCAAGGCGGTAAAAGCGTCGTCTTCTCATCCGACACCGCCTTCTTCCCGCCGCTCGCCGGCTTCGCCAAAAATGCCGACATCCTCGTCCATGAAGCCATGCTGGACGAGGGCATCGAGCGGCTGGTCGCCAGGACCGGCAATGGCGCGCGGCTGAAAGAACATCTGCTCGCCAGCCACTCCTTTGCCGAGGAAGCCGGGCGCATCGCCAGCGATGCCGGGGTGAAGAGGCTGGTGCTCAACCACCTCATTCCGGCCGACGATGCCGCGATCGGCGATGCCGACTGGGAGGCCGCCGTCAGGAAATCGTGGGCGGGTGACTTGACGATTGCCCGCGACGGCCTTGTTGTGAACTTAGACGGCGCCAAAGCCGCATCAGGAGAGGAAACCGCATGAAGCTTGCCACATTGAAGGACGGGACGCGCGACGGAAAACTCGTCGTCGTCTCGCGCGACCTGACGCGCTTCACCGACGCCTCGTTCCTGGCGCGCACGCTGCAGGCCGCGCTCGACGACTGGCAACGGATTTCGCCGCATCTGGCGACCATCGCCGAATCGCTGGAGAACAATGCGGTGCCGTCGGCACGCTTCCATGAGCATGATGCCCATTCGCCGCTGCCACGCGCCTATCAATGGGCCGATGGTTCGGCCTACGTGAACCATGTCGAGCTGGTGCGCAAAGCCCGCGGCGCCGAGATGCCGGCAAGCTTCTGGACCGATCCGCTGATCTATCAGGGTGGCTCGGATTCCTTTATCGCGCCGCGCGAGCCGATCCGCGCGGCGGACGAAGCCTTCGGCATCGACATGGAGGCGGAGGTCGCCGTCGTCGTCGAGGATGTGCCGATGGGCGCCAGCCTCGACCAGGCGCGCGCTGCGATCCGGCTGGTCATGCTGGTCAATGATGTGACGCTGCGCGCGCTCACCGGACCCGAACTCGCCAAGGGGTTTGGCTTCTTCCAGTCGAAGCCGTCCTCGGCTTTTTCGCCGGTGGCGGTGACGCCGGACGAACTCGGCGACGCCTGGGATGGCGGCAAGGTCAACCTGCCTCTGCTCGCCGACGTCAACGGCAAGCCGTTCGGCCGTGCCAATGCCGGCGTCGACATGACCTTCGACTTCCCGGCGCTGATTGCCCATGCCGCAAAGACACGGCCGCTGGTTGCCGGCACCGTCATCGGTTCCGGCACCGTCTCCAACAAGCTGGATGGCGGGCCGGGCAAACCGGTGGCGGCCGGCGGCGCCGGCTATTCCTGCATCGCTGAACTGCGCATGATCGAGACCATTGAGTCTGGCGAGCCCAAGACGCCGTTCCTGCGCTTTGGCGATACGGTGCGTATCGAGATGAAGAATAAAAGCGGAAACTCGATCTTCGGCGCCATCGAGCAGAAGGTCGAGAAGTCCCAGGCATAAGAGGGGGCAATGCAATGACGGGCGAGGCGTTCTACCTGCTGGCCGGCGTCTGGGCGCTGGCCATTCTGGTGGTCTTCATCCAGGCGATCCGGCTGAGCTACCGCATCGAGGCGCGCTCGCCTGATCTGACCAACCGCAGCGGCTACCCGCGCAAGGCGATGATGTTCCACACCATCACCAAGACCAATGTGGCGCGGGACGAGGAGACGCAGGCGATGCGGCGGCGCATGAACCGGCTGCTGCTGATCGTTGTCGCCGGCTTCGCGGTGATGGCGGCAGGCATTGGCCTGATCAGACGAATGAACGCGTGACCCTGCTCGAGCATTTCAGCCGCATGGCCGGCAACAATCTCTGGTCGAACGACCGGCTCTGTCGCGCCGTGCTGCAGCTAAAGCCCGGCGAATTCGAAGCCGAGCGCACAAGCTTCTTCCCGTCGATCAAGGCGACGCTCAACCACATCCTCGCGGTCGATCAACTCTATCTCGATTTTCTCGAAGAAGGCGGCGTCGGTGCGGCCGCTTATGACGACTACGTGCCGTTCGATGTGCCGCAGGCGCTGTTTGCCGCCCAGGTCGCAGCAGATCGACGCCTAATCGCCTTTTGCGAGAAGCTGTCGGAGGCGGATCTCGACCGTCAGGTCATCACGGACCGGCGCGAGGACGGCATGATCCCCGAAAAGATCGGCGACATTCTCGCCCATGTCTTCCTCCACGACATCCACCATCGCGGCCAGGTTCACGCGATGCTCTCGGGCAGCTCGGTCGCGCCGCCGCAGCTGGACGAGTTTTTGCTCGATTATGATTTGAAGGTGAGGAAGGAAGAGGTCGAGCGGCTGGGCCTCTGACCTTTATCTGGTGTACTCGTTCCATTCAGGGCCGAGTTTGTCGAAATCGTCAGAAATCCAAATCTTGCCCTTCAGGGCACCTATGCGCGACAACAAGTCTTCTCGAACTGGTGCCACGAGCCGCGCCGCGATCTTGCCGTGACGAGTGATGACTATCTCCTCGCCGGCTTCCGCGCGGCCGACGAGTTCCGATAGTTTGGCCTTTGCTTCGGTTATGGAGACGTTCACGGCTCGACCTCTCTTGTGATCGGAACTTAGATCAAAGCCGATCGAGCCGCAAACGAGCTTACGGTTTTCACGCCGCCTTGCCATCGACCTTGATCACGCCGCGCTTGATCTGGTCCTGCTCGATCGACTCGAACAGCGCGCGGAAATTGCCTTCGCCAAAACCTTCGTCGCCCTTCCTCTGGATGAATTCGAAGAAGATCGGGCCGATCACGGTTTTGGAGAATATCTGCAGCAGGATCTTGGTCATGCCGCCGTCGACCACGCCTTCGCCGTCGATCAGGATGCCGTGCTTCTTCATCCGCTCGATCGGCTCGTCATGCCCGTTCACCCTGTTGTACGACATGTCGTAGTAGGTCTCCGGCGGACCGGGCATGAACTTCAGCCCGTTGTCGGCAAGCTTGTCGGTGGCGGCGTAGATGTCGTCGGTGCCGACAGCGATATGCTGGATGCCTTCGCCATTGTACTTCTTCAGATACTCGGCGATCTGGCTGGTGTCGTCCTTGGACTCGTTCAGCGGGATACGGATCTTGCCGCAGGGCGAGGTGATGGCGCGGCTGACGAGGCCGGTGATCTTGCCGTCGATGTCGAAGAAATGGATCTGCTTGAAGCCGAACAATTCGCGATAAAAGTCCCACCATTTGTCCATCTGGCCGCGATAGACATTGTGGGTGAGGTGGTCGAGGAAATAGAAGCCGACGCCCTGGGGCCGCGGGTCGCGTTCGCCCAGCCACTCGAACTCGGCATCATAGGCCGAGCCCTTCTTGCCATAGGCTTCGATGAAATAGAGCAGTGAGCCGCCAATGCCGACAATGGCCGGCACGTCGAGCGCCTTGTCGTTGCCGTCGTAGGGCGTGGCGCCTTTCGATACCGCATGCTCGAACGCATGCTTTGCATCGACCACGCGCCAGGCCATCGAGGCGGCGCAGGGGCCGTGCTTGTCGACGAATTTCATCGCATGCGAACCCGGCTCGGCATTGACGACATAGTTGATGTCGCCCTGGCGCCAGACGGTGATGTCCTTCGTGCGGTGCTTGGCCACCGCGACATAGCCCATGCGGGTGAACAGCTCGGCGAGCTTCTGCGGCTCCGCATGGGCGAACTCGACGAACTCGAAACCGTCGGTGCCGGCGGGGTTTTCCTTGCTGATCTTGGCGGGCGGGGCGTCGTGCGGAAAGGGACCCATGGCATTGCTCCAAAACTGGCGGTGGCCGCAGCGGACCACGTGCAATCATAACGCGGAGCGGCTGCACGGTGCTTGCATTCAAACGCTTGAAATGATCAGATCGTGCGTGAATTGTGCACAAACGGGCCAAAGATCATGAATGAGACGCGCATCGATCAGTTCGACCGCAAGATAATGGCACTTCTGCAGGGCGATGCGCGGCTGACCAACAACGACCTGTCGGAGCGGGTGAACCTCTCCGCCTCCCAATGCTCGCGCCGCCGCCAGCGGTTGGAAGAGGACGGCTATATCAAGGGCTACCGGGCGGTGCTCGACCGCGACAAGCTCGGCTTCTCGCTGGTCAACGTCATCTCGGTGACGCTCGCCACCCACAACCGCGACAATGCGCGGCGCTTCGGCGAATTGCTGGCGCGGCTGCCGGAAGTGCAGGAGGCGCACGCGCTGACCGGTGAGATGGATTATATCTTGAAGGTGGTGACGCCCGATCTGAAATCATTGTCGGAATTCGTCAACGGTGTGCTCCTGCCGCACGACTCCGTGCAGCATGTGAAGACGGCGATCGTGTTGGAGACGCTGAAGGAGACCGGCGCGCTGCCGATCTAGTTTGAGAGAGTTTCAGTTGATACGTCGGCGGGACAGCACCCCTCTCTGGCCTGCCGGCCATCTCCCCCGCAAGGAGGAGATCAGCAGCTTTGTCCAGCGCTCATCCTGCAACGTCGGCGATTGGCGAAGAGCGAAGGCGACATCCGATCTCCCCCCTTGCGGGGGAGATGTCCGGCAGGACAGAGGGGGGTGTGAGGGATCGCCAGCGCCTCAGGATGCTCACCCCTTGGACTGCTGGATCAGCCCGTAGAGATTGGTGCAGCGCGCGCCGGAGCGGCAATAGGCAAACACCGGGCCTTCGAGCGCGTCGAGCGCTTCGGCCTGATCTTCGACATTCTCGGCTGTGATCTGGCCGCTGATCACCGGGATGTAACGGAAGGCCAGCCCCGCGGCTTCGACCGCCGCCTTGACGCTGTCGGCCGAAGGCTGGTCGGGCTGCTCGTCATCCGGCCGGTTGCAGATCACGCTCTTGAAACCGGCTTCCTTGATGGCGGCGGCATCTTCGGGCTGGATCTGGCCCGAGACCGAATAGTCCTCGCTGATTTCGCGATATTCCATGGCTCTCATCCTCCAATCTGGTTTGGCGCAAAGTCTTGCCACTCTCACACGAGGTCGGCAATCCGCGCCGGAAAGAAATCCCTCGGCGCAGATAGACATTTGCGGCCCAAGATCCAACCCAGGCTCAAGAGGTTTCGCGCTGTTGGCCTTGCCCGGAGGCGGCAGCGACTCTAAACAGGCGCACCGACAAACGAAGGAACCATCCCATGAGCATTCGTCGCATCGATGTTGGCCCGCGCATGAGCCAGATCGTCATCCACGGCAACACCGTCTATCTCGCCGGCCAGGTCGGAACGCCCGGCGCCAGCGTTGGCGAACAGACGAGGTCGATCCTCGCATCTATCGACGAACTGCTGGCCAAGGCCGGCACCGACAAGACCAAGATCCTGCAGGCGATCATCTGGCTGGCCGATATGGGCACCTTCGCCGAGATGAACAAGGAATGGGACAAGTGGGTCCCGCAAGGCAACACGCCCGCCCGCGCCACGGGTGAGGCCAAGCTTGCAGGGCCGGAATACACTGTCGAGATTATCGTTACGGCGGCGATTTAAAGTGCAGCCTTCTACCTCCCCCTTGTGGGGAGGTCGGACCGAAGGTCCGGGCGGGGGGCTGGCGCCGACCCCCACCCCGCTGCTTCGCAGCGACCCTCCCCACAAGGGGGAGGGTAAAGGAGCTATCCCTGCGAAGGCTTGAACCTCGCCACCAACGTGTGGCTCTCCGCGGCGTAGGTGAACCTCACCTGCGTCACCGGGTGCTCGGCGCTCCAGGTTCGGCGCTCGACCACCAGGCAGGGCGCGCCGGTTGCGACGTCGAGGGCTTCGGCAATATGCCTGTCGGCCGCGACCGCGCGGATACGGTGCTCGGCCTCGCTCCATGGCACGCGGCCGATCAGCCAAGGACCGGGGGCAATGTCGAGAAACTCCTCCTCGGCGGCTTCCGCGACGGCGGCCAGATTGATCAGCCGCTGTTCGTGCGCGAACGGCCGCTTGCCGGCAAAATGCCGGCATTCCAGCGCCAGCACCTGTCCAGCCGCTCCCAATTCCAGCAAGGCGCGATCCTCGGCGCTGCTGCGCCTTTTCTGCCGCGCCATGCGCTCATAGCGATAGGCCAGCCCAAGCGCTTCGACCTCGATCCTGATGTCGTGAATTTCCAGCACCGCGGCCTGCGACTGCGGCTGGCGGACAAAGCTGCCCGAACGGCGGCGGCGCTCTATCAGCCCGGCCTTGGCCAGTTGCGACAGCGCCTTGTTCACCGTCATGCGCGAGCAATTGTATTCGGCCGTCAACTCGTGCTCGAACGGGATGCGGTGACCCGGCGCCCAGGCGCCGGACATTATTTTCTCGCTGATGTCGGACAGGATGCGCTGGTGCAGCGAACCGCCGCCTTCCACCGCCGCTGTCTCTGATATGCTCATGCCGAAAGCGCCGTCATCACATGGCGAAAGCGCTCGGCGATCGTCTCACGCACTGCATGCCGGCCGCCGCTGACTTGTTTTTTTCCGTGCACCCAGACGCAATCGACCTTGCCGCCATTGGCAAAGATCCAGGCGTCGAGGATCGCATCGCCACTTTTTCCGGCCAGCGAAGGATGGTTTTCGTCGAGGGAGACGAAATCAGCCGCGGCGCCGGCGGCGATCCGCGACGGGCCGGCGCCGAGTGCGGTGCTGCCGCCATCGAGGGCGGCGTCGAACAGAGCCCGCCCGGTCGAGCCGCCGGCCACCGCCAGCACATTGCGGGCGCGGTGTGCGAGGCGCTGCGAATATTCGAGCTGGCGCAATTCATCCGGCAGGCCGATCAGCACGTTGGAATCCGAGCCGACGCCGAAGCGGCCGCCATGTTCGATGAACAGAGGTGCTGAAAAGGTGCCGTCGCCGAGATTGGCCTCGGTGATCGGGCAAAGCCCGGCAATGGCGCCGCTTCTGGCCATGCCGGTTGTCTCAGCCTCGGTCATGTGGGTGGCGTGGATCAGGCACCAACGCTTGTCGATCCCGGCATTGGCGAGCAGCCATTCGACCGGTCGCGCACCCGACCACGCCAGGCAATCCTCGACCTCCTTCGCCTGCTCGGCGACGTGGATGTGGATCGGTCCGTCCGGCGCAATGGCGGCAACAGCGCTGAGTTCCTCCGGCGTCGCGGCGCGCAGGCTGTGCGGGGCGACGCCGACGACAGCCTGATTCAACGCACGAACCGATTCGCGGCTTTTCTCAAGCAAGCGTTCGAACCGATTCACATCGTTGATGAATCGCCGCTGGCCTTCGTTGGGCGCAGCGCCGCCGAAGGAGGAATGGGCATAAAACACCGGCAGCAGCGTCAGGCCGATCCCGGTTTCGCCGGCGGCCGCGGCAATACGTTCGGCCATCTCGGCAAGGTTGGCATAGGGTTTTCCGTCGCGATCGTGGTGGAGATAATGAAATTCGCCGACGCGCGAGAATCCGGCCTCCAGCATTTCGACATAAAGCTGGGCGGCGACCGCCTCGACCTGGTCCGGCGTCATCGACAGCGCGAAGCGGTACATCACCTCGCGCCAGCTCCAGAAGCTGTCGGCGGAGGGACCGCGCAGTTCGGCAAGCCCGGCCATGCCGCGCTGGAAGGCGTGGCTGTGCAGGTTCGGCATGCCCGGCACCAGAATGGCGTGGCGTTCGTCGTCAGCCTGTATCGACGTGCCGGCTTCGACTGCCGTGATGCGACCGTCGTTCAACAAAATCCGCACCTTGTCGTGCCAGCCATTGGGCAGCAGCGCCTGTTCCGCAAAGATCGCCGTCACGTTTTTCTCCGCATTCCCTGAACAATTGCACTTGCAGTGCTTTTCAATATGTATATACATAATCGCCATCCAATCAAACGGAAAAAGATGATGGCGGCACAGAACAAAAGCCGGGCAGGGGGCCTTCACCTTTGGCGCAATGCGCGCTTGGCAACCATGGCCAAAGGCGACGCCGGACTGGGCATTGTCGACAAGGGCGCGATCGTCGCCCGTGACGGCGTCATCGTCTATGCCGGTCCGGAAGCCGACATGCCGTCAGCGTTGGCTCAGGGCGGCGAGACTACCGATTGCGAAGGCCGCTGGATCACGCCCGGCCTGATCGACTGCCACACCCATCTCATCCATGCCGGCAACCGTGCCAACGAGTTCGAGATGCGGCTGGCCGGCGCCACCTATGAAGAAGTCGCCCGTGCCGGCGGCGGCATCGTCTCCTCGGTCAAATCCCTGCGTGCCGCGAGCGAAGACGCACTGGTTGCGCAGACGCTGCCACGCCTCGATGCGCTGATGGCCGAGGGTGTCACCACGGTAGAGGTAAAGTCGGGTTACGGGCTCGATCTCGAAAATGAACAGAAGTCGCTTCGCGCCGCGCGGCAGCTGGACAAGCAACGCCCGGTCACGGTCCGCACCACCTTCCTCGGCGCGCATGCGCTGCCGCCGGAAGCAAAAGGCGACAAGGACGCTTTTGTCGATCTCGTCGCCAACACGATCCTGCCCGCAATCGCCGCCGAGGGCCTGGCTGACGCCGTAGACGGCTTTTGCGAGGGCATTGCCTTTTCGCCGGAACAGATTGCCCGCGTCTTCGACAAGGCCAAGGCGCTTGGCCTGCCGGTAAAGCTCCATGCCGACCAGCTGTCGAACCTGCGTGGCGCCGAACTTGCCGCCCGCTATGGCGCGCTGTCGGCCGACCATCTCGAATACACCGACGAGGCCGGCGCCGCAGCGATGGCCAAGGCCGGCACCGTGGCGACCATCCTGCCCGGCGCCTACTATTTCATCCGCGAAACCAGGAAGCCGCCGATCGGCCTGTTTCGCCAGCACGGCGTCAAGATGGCGGTCGCCACCGACAACAATCCCGGGACGTCGCCGCTGACCTCGCTGTTGCTGACCATGAACATGGCAGCGACGCTTTTCGGCCTGACCGTCGAGGAATGCCTGGCCGGCACCACTCGCGAGGCTGCCCGCGCGCTTGGGCTGCTTGGCAAGACCGGCACGCTTGAGGCAGGAAAATCCGCCGACCTGGCGATCTGGGACATCGAGCGTCCGGCCGAACTCGTCTACCGCATGGGCTTCAACCCGCTCTATGCCCGCATCTGGAGAGGACAATGACCGAACTTAACCTGAAGCCCGGCAATGCGACGCTGGCCGACTGGCGCGCTATCTATCGTGGCGCCATGCCGAAGCTCGACGCCTCCTGCCGGCCAAAAATCAAGGCCAGCGCCGAGGCAGTCGCCCGCATCGTCGCCAAGGGTGAGCCGGTCTACGGCATCAACACCGGCTTCGGCAAACTGGCCAGCGTCCGCATTCCGGCCGAGGATCTAGAGACCCTGCAACGCAACATCGTTTTGTCGCATGCCGCCGGTGTCGGCGAGCCGATGCCGGTTTCGGTGGTTCGGCTGATGATGGCGCTGAAGCTCGCCAGCCTTGCGCAGGGCGCGTCGGGCGTACGGCCGCAAACAATCGAGTTGCTGGAAGCGATGCTGGCCAACGACGTCATCCCCATGGTGCCGGCGCAGGGCTCGGTCGGCGCCTCCGGCGATCTCGCGCCGCTGTCGCACATGACGGCGGTGATGATCGGCGTCGGCGAATGCTTTACACCGCATGGCCGCTTCCCGGCCAAGGTCGCTTTCGTCTCGCACGGCCTGGAGCCGGTGACGCTTGGCGCCAAGGAAGGCCTGGCGCTGCTCAACGGCACGCAGTTCTCCACCGCCTATGCGTTGGCCGCTCTCTTCGAGGCCGAAGTGCTTTATCAGTCGGCTCTGGTCGCCGGCGCGCTGTCGACCGACGCTGCCAAGGGCTCGGATGCACCCTTCGATCCGCGCATCCATCTCCTCAGAAAACACCCGGGCCAGATCGAGACGGCGGCAGCGCTGCGCAATCTGATGTCCGGCAGCGCCATCCGTGAATCGCACCGCGTCGGCGATGAGCGCGTGCAGGATCCGTACTGCCTGCGATGCCAGCCGCAGGTGATGGGTGCTGCACTCAGCGTGCTGCGCCAGGCTGCCGATACGCTCGGCACCGAGGCCAATGGCGTCACCGACAATCCGCTGATCTTCGCCGAGGACGATACTGCGCTTTCAGGCGGCAATTTCCACGCCGAGCCGGTGGCTTTCGCTGCCGACATGATCGCGCTTGCCGTCTGCGAGATCGGCTCGCTGTCGGAGCGCCGCATCGCCATGCTGGTAGACCCCGCGCTGTCCGGCATGCCGGCCTTCCTGACGCCGAAGCCCGGCCTGAACTCCGGCTTCATGATCCCGCAGGTGACGGCGGCGGCGCTCGTCTCTGAGAACAAGCAGAAGGCCTATCCGGCAAGTGTCGATTCCATCCCGACCTCGGCCAACCAGGAAGACCATGTATCGATGGCCGCACACGGCGCTCGCCGGCTGATCGGCATGATCGAAAACGCCACGGCCGTCATCGGCATCGAACTCTTGGCCGCCGCGCAAGGCTGCGATTTCCATGCGCCGCTGGCGTCGAGTGCAGCTCTGGAAGCGGTTCGCAAGCTGGTCCGCGCAGAAGTGCCGCATCTCGACAATGACCGGCATTTCCACCCTGACATGGAAAAAGCCATCGCCATGGTGCGCAGCGGCGCAGCCATCAAGGCTGCGAGCGCGGTGACATTGCCTTCGATCTCGGGAGTCTGACATGACCGACTGGCTGACAGTGACCGAAGGCACGGCACCCCTGTTGGTGTCGATCCCGCACACGGGTATCGATCTCGCCGGCATCGACAATCGGCTGGTCTCGCCCTGGCTCGGCCGCCGCGATTGCGACTGGTGGATCGACAATCTCTACGATTTTGCCGCCGGCCTTGGCGCGACTGTCGTGCACACGTCGATCTCGCGCACCGTCATCGATGTCAACCGCGATCCTTCCGGCGCCTCGCTCTATCCCGGGCAGACGACAACGACGCTATGCCCGACCGAGACCTTCGACGGCGATCCGCTGTATTTGCCCGGCGCGGAACCGACGCCGTCGGAGATCGATCAACGCCGCATAGCGTATTTCGTGCCCTACCATGAAATGCTGGCGGCTCAGTCCGTCAGGCTGCGCGGCCTGCATGAGAAGGTCGTCATTTACGATTGCCACTCGATCCGGTCGGTGCTGCCGCGCCTGTTCTACGGCACGCTGCCGGTGTTCAATCTCGGCACCAATGACGGCCAGACCGCGGATCCTACGCTGCAGGCGCTGGTTGGCCAGATCATGGCCGAGAGCGGTGAAAGCAATGTCATCAACGGCCGTTTCAAGGGTGGCTGGATCACCCGCTATTTCGGCAATCCGCAAGGCGGCTACCATGCGCTGCAGATGGAACTTGCCGATCGCGGCTATTTGCGCGAGCCCGAGGGCAAGGGCGAACCGGACAATTGGCCGGTGCCTTATGATGCCGAGTTCGCCGCGCCGATGCGCGCCACACTGACGAAAATCCTCCAATCCGCCATTGACTGGGCCGGGCGCTGAGACGCCGCCTTACTCCAAAGGGACAATGATGAACAATCCTCGCCACAACATCCGCGAAGTGCGCGCGCCGCGCGGCGACAAGCTCAACGCCAAATACTGGACGACCGAAGCGCCGCTGCGCATGCTGATGAACAACCTCGATCCCGATGTCGCCGAAAACCCCAATGAGCTCGTCGTCTATGGCGGCATCGGCCGGGCCGCGCGCACCTGGAACGATTTCGACAGCATCGTCGCCTCGTTGAAGACCCTCAATGAAGACGAGACGCTGCTGGTCCAGTCCGGCAAGCCGGTCGGCGTCTTCCGGACGCACACCGATGCGCCGCGCGTGCTGATCGCCAACTCCAACATCGTGCCGCATTGGGCGACCTGGGATAAATTCAACGAGCTCGATAAAAAAGGCCTGATGATGTACGGCCAGATGACGGCCGGCTCCTGGATCTATATCGGCACGCAAGGCATCGTGCAGGGCACCTACGAGACCTTCGTCGAGGCCGGCCGCCAGCACTACAATGGCAACCTTACGGGCAAATGGATCCTGACCGGCGGCCTCGGCGGCATGGGCGGCGCCCAGCCGCTTGCCGCCGTCATGGCCGGCGCCTGCTGCCTCGCCATCGAATGCAATCCGGACTCGATCAATTTCCGGCTGCGCACCCGCTATGTCGACGAGAAGGCCGAGACGCTCGACGAAGCGATGGAAATGATCGAGCGCTGGACCAATGCCGGCGAGGCGAAGTCGGTCGGCCTGCTCGGCAATGCGGCCGAAATTGTGCCGGAAATGTTCAAGCGGGGCATCCGCCCCGACATGGTCACCGACCAGACCTCGGCGCATGACCCGATCAACGGCTATCTGCCCAAGGGCTGGACGATGGCTGAGTGGCGCGAGAAGCGCGTCTCCGATCCCAAGGCTGTCGAGAAGGCCGCCCGCGCCTCGATGCGCGAGCATGTCGAGGCGATGGTGGATTTCTGGAACGACGGCGTGCCGACGCTCGACTATGGCAACAACATCCGCCAGGTCGCCAAGGACGAAGGCTTCGAGAACGCCTTCGCCTTCCCGGGCTTCGTGCCGGCCTATATAAGGCCGCTGTTCTGCCGCGGCATCGGCCCGTTCCGCTGGGCTGCTCTTTCGGGCGATCCCGAGGATATCTACAAGACGGACGCCAAGGTGCGCGAACTCACCCCCGGCAACACCCATCTGCACAACTGGCTGGACATGGCACGTGAGCGCATCGCCTTTCAGGGCCTGCCGGCGCGCATCTGCTGGGTCGGCCTCGGCGACCGCCACAGGCTGGGGCTCGCCTTCAACGAGATGGTGGCCAGGGGCGAACTCAAGGCGCCCGTCGTCATCGGCCGCGACCACCTCGATTCCGGCTCGGTGGCTTCGCCCAACCGCGAGACGGAAGCGATGAAGGACGGCTCCGACGCCGTCTCCGACTGGCCGCTGCTCAATGCGTTGCTCAACACCGCGTCGGGCGCAACCTGGGTGTCGCTGCATCATGGCGGTGGCGTCGGCATGGGCTTCTCGCAGCATGCCGGCATGGTCATCGTCGCCGACGGCACGCCGGACGCCGCAAGGCGCCTGCAGCGCGTGTTGTGGAACGATCCGGCGACAGGCGTCATGCGCCACGCCGATGCCGGCTACGACATCGCCATCGAGTGCGCGAAGGAGCACCAGCTCAATCTGCCCGGTATTCAAGGCTGATTGGCTTAAATGATGCGCATCCTATGGGCCGCCGACTACCGGGTCATGCCGTGGAAGAATGGCGGCGGCACGACCACCGAGATCGCCGTCTCGCCGGACGGCGCCGGGCTGGACGATTTCGACTGGCGCGTTTCGATGGCGCGAGTCGAGGATAGCGGGCCGTTCTCGGGCTTTGCCGGCGTCGACCGCACGCTGGCCGTGCTGGAAGGCGAGGGCATCGTCCTCGACATTGCTGGCCGGCGGCCGGCCGAAGTGACGGCGGCTTCCGCCCCGCTGTCCTTCCCGGCCGATGTGCCGACCACGGCCGCGCTGATCTCCGGTCCGATCACCGACCTCAACGTCATGACCCGCCGCGGGCGGGCAACGCACTCGGTCCAGCGTCTGATAGTTTCGGTTCCGACCGATATCCGGCCGACCAGCGCTATGACCCTGATCCTGCCGTTCGACGGTGAGGTCGGCGTGACCGGCGCGACATCGTCGCGCCTTGGACCTCGCGACACGCTGTTGCTCGGACCGCAGGCCGCGAAACTGCGGCTTGAACCGGTGCGGCCGACGATCGTGTTCGTCGTCCGGATAGCCAGCCTGGGCTAGCCGCACCGCCAGCACAACGATTAACGCCTGTTGCCAAACATGATCGCACGCCGGAGAAATCTGGCGTAAGCTGTTGTCTGGATCACGAAAAAGCCCGAATCCTTCCGTCGTTCCAAGGCGGACGGGAGGGCAGGGGTGCTCGTCCTTAAGTTGTCGAAAGCCCCACTTAAAATGTCGAAGGGATAACGCCTCTGGCGTGGTGCGAAGCAAAACTTTCGGCCAGTGTAATCATGCAACCAATTGCATTTGAATCGGTTTTAGGGACATTGCCGTGGCGGTGGCGCCGCATCGCGTCCCCCATGCGGAATTTTCAATGAATATCCAGACAAATCCTGCCCATATCGAAAAGTCCAGCGCCGGCTTCCCGGTCATCACCGAAGAGCCGATACGCTCCAATTTCCTGCCCGAAGAGCGGCTGCGCGCGCTGGGCGAAAGCCTCGCCAAGGGCGACATCAAGGACCTGTTCGGCCTGACGCAGTTCGATTTCCAGGCCCGCATCCGCGACAGCGCCAAGAAAATCCTCGAAGTCTACCGCTCGACCAATGCCGCCCAGGCCAAGGGCGAAACCATCACGCCTGCCGCGCAATGGCTGCTCGACAACAATTATCTCGTCGAGGAGACCATTTTTCAGGTGAAGCGCGACCTGCCGCGCCGTTTCTACCGGCAGTTGCCGACCCTGGAAGTGGCCAACCGCGCCGCGGTGCCGCGCGCGCTGGCCCTGGCCTGGAGCTATGTCGCCCATTCCGACAGTTCGGTTTCGGCGACCATGTTCAAATCCATCGTCGAGGGTTTTCAGTCGGTCGAGCCGCTCAAGATCGGCGAATTGTGGGCGCTGCCGTCGCTGCTGCGCTTCGTTTTGATCGAGAATCTGCGCCGCATCGCCGTGCGCGTCGACCGCACCAGGCAGATGCGCCATATCGCCAACGAGGTCGCCGACCGCGTGCTGGCGACCGACGACAATGCAGACCGCCGGAAGATACTGTCGGGCTACGGCGCGCATGCGCAGGACACCACCTTCGCCACCCAGTTGCTCTACCGCCTGCGCGATGGCTCGCAGAATGCCGGCAGGGCGCTGGAATGGCTGGAGGTCGAGCTCGAGAAAACCGGCTCCGACGCCGAGGAAATCATCATTTCCGAGCATCGCACGCTGTCCAGCGGCAATGTCACCACCGGCAACATCATCCGCGGCCTGCGCCTCATCAACGACGTCGACTGGACGGTGTGGTTCGAGGGCGTCAGCCGCATCGACACGCTGTTGCGCGAGCGCACCGATTTCGCCGCGCTCGATTTCTTTTCGCGCGACCAGTACCGCACGTCGATCGAGCAACTGGCGCGCCGCTCCGACCTGTCCGAATTCCGTGTCGCCGAAAAGGCCATCGAGCTGGCCAGCCATGTTCCCGGGGTCACCGATGCCTCCGGCGTGCCGGATGCATCAGCCGATCCGGCCATGCATACCGATGTCGGCTTCTTCCTGGTCGGCCCGCGCCGGCCGGATCTGGAAAAGGCCATCGGCTACCGGCCGCCCTTCCATGTGACCTTCAAGCGCGCCTTCACCGCCACGGGCTGGCTCGGCATCGTTGTGCCGGTCTTCCTGCTGACGGTGCTGCTGCTGGTTGTCTCCGGCAATGCGCTTGCCCATCTCGGCCTGTCGGTGGAATCCATCACGCTGATGCTGGCGCTGTTTGCGGTGCCTGCCAGCGAAGGCGCGCTCGCCTTCTTCAACACCGTTGTTTCACTGTTCCTGAAGCCGACGCGGCTCGTCGGCTATGACTACAAGCACGGCATTCCGGCGGCATCACGCACCTTGGTCGTGGTGCCGTCGCTGATCGGCTCGCGCGATGATGTCGAGGAAAACATCCGCAACATCGAGGTGCATCACCTCGCCAACACGGCCGAAGAAATCCATTTCGCGCTGCTGTCCGACTGGCCGGATTCCAAGACCGAGATCGACGCCGCCGACATCGAGATCCTGCAATATGCGCGCGACGAGATCGCCAGGCTCAATGCCCGTTATCCCTCGGAAGGCGCGCCGCGTTTCTATATCCTGCATCGCCGCCGGCTCTACAACCAGGCGCAGGGCGCCTGGATGGGCTGGGAGCGCAAGCGCGGCAAGCTGCATGAGCTGAACCTTCTCTTGCGCGGCGACAGCGACACCACCTTCCTGCCGCTCGACGTGCCGCTGCCGGAAAAGGTCGTCTATGTCATGACGCTCGACGCCGACACGCGCACCACGCGCGACGCCGTGTCGTCACTGGTCGGCAAGCTCGCCCATCCGCTCAACCGCCCGCATTTCGACGCGACAAAGCGCGTCGTTACCGCCGGCTACACCATTCTGCAGCCGCGCATCACAGCCTCGCTCACCAGCGGCGACGACGCTTCTTTCTTCCAGCGCGTCTTCTCGTCCAACAGCGGTCTCGATCCTTACGTCTTTGCCGTCTCGGATCTCTACCAGGACGTCTTCAGCGACGGCTCCTTCACCGGCAAGGGCCTTTATCACGTCGACGCTTTCGAGGCGGCGCTGCAGGGCCGCATCGAGGAAAACACCGTCCTCAGCCACGATCTGCTCGAAGGTGCGCTGGCGCGCGCAGCACTTGTCACCGATGTCGAACTGGTCGAGGACTATCCTACCCGCTACTCGGTCGACGCCTCGCGCCACCACCGCTGGGCGCGCGGCGACTGGCAGCTGCTGCGCTTCATCGTCTCGCCGCGTTCCGGCGTGCCGGCGCTGTCGCGCTGGAAGATGGTCGACAATCTGCGCCGCTCGCTGACCCCGATCTTCTGGGTGATGGCGGCGATTGCCGGCTGGACGCTGCTGCCCTTCACGCAGGCCGCGCAGTGGCAGGCGCTGCTGATCCTGTCGCTGTTCATGGCGCCGACCTTCGATGTCGTCAACGCCATCCTGCCCAAGAGCGGCGACCAGACGCCGCGCGGCCATTTCTCCGCACTGGCGCACGACACCGTCTTCGGCACGGCCCTTGTGGCGCTGAAAGTGCTGTTGATGGCGCACAATGCCTGGATGATGGGCGACGCCATCGTGCGCACGCTCTACCGCCTGTTCGTCAGCCGCCAGAACCTGCTGGAATGGCGCACCGCGTCGCAGGCGCACAAGGGCGGCGACAACGATATCGGCTCCTATTACAGCATGATGTATGGCGCCGTGATCATCGGCGTCGTCGGTCTCGCTATCCCCGTGCTGGCCGATTCCACCGGTGCCTTCGTCGCCTTCTTCTTCGCTCTGTTCTGGATCGGTTCGCCGGCGGTTGCCTGCTGGATCAGCCGCTCGGCCGAGACCGAGGACCGCCTGCGCATATCGCAGGCCGACATCCACGCGCTGCGCACCGTGGCGCGCCGCACCTGGCATTATTTCGAAACCTTCGTCACGGCCGAGCACCACAATCTGCCGCCCGACAATTTTCAGGAAAGCCCGGCGCCGGTTGTAGCGCCGCGGACGTCGCCGACCAATATCGGCGTCTACCTGCTGTCGGTGGTGTCGGCACGCGATTTCGGCTGGATTGCGCTCTCCGACGCCATCACCCGGATCGACGCCACCATGACGACCATCGAGAGCATGCCGCGCAACCGTGGCCACCTCTTCAACTGGTACGACACCACGACGCTCAAACCGCTCTATCCGCTCTACATCTCCGCCGTCGACAGCGGCAATCTCGCCGGACATCTGGTCGCGGTGGCGGCTGCCTGCGCCGAATGGGCGGAAGCCCCGTCCGTTCACCTGCAGGGCGATTTCGAAGGCGTCCTCGACACGGTGAGTATCCTCGACGAGAGCCTCGAGGAATTGCCTGACGACCGCCGGCAACTGCGGCCGTTGCGCCAGCGTCTGGCCGATCGCCTCGATGGCATGCGGCGCGCCGTCATGACCATCAAGGCGCAGCCGGAGATGGCCTCGATCCGCACCATTAACCTGGCCGTGCTTGCCGGCGAGATCCGCAAGCTCGCCACCGCCATCCACACCGAGGCCGGATCGCAGCGCAGCGACATTATCGCCGACTGGGCGGCACGGCTGGAAGCGACCTGCGAGGCGCATGTGCATGACTCGCACAGCGACGAAAACGCCGTCGAAGCCTTGCGCGCCAAGCTGCTGGCGCTGCGCGAACGCTGCCGCCGCTATGCCTTCGAGATGGATTTCTCTTTCCTGATGCGTCAGGAGCGCAAACTGCTGTCGATCGGCTACCGGGTCGAGGAGCATCAGCTCGATGAGAGCTGCTACGATCTGCTCGCCTCCGAGGCGCGGCTGACCAGCCTGTTCGCCATCGCCAAGGGTGACCTGCCGACGGAGCATTGGTTCCGGCTTGGAAGGCCGATCGTCGAGATCGGCTTCCAGGGTGCGCTGATGTCCTGGTCGGGCTCGATGTTCGAGTATCTGATGCCGCCACTGGTGATGAAGGAACCGCAGGGCTCGATCCTCAACCAGACCAGCAAGCTGATCATCAAGCGTCAGATCCAGTACGCGCGTTCGAAGAACGTGCCCTGGGGCATTTCGGAAGCGGCCTACAATGCCCGCGACCGCGAACTGACCTACCAGTATACCAATTTCGGCGTGCCCGGACTTGGGCTCAAGCGTGGCCTTGGCCAGAACACGGTGATCGCGCCTTACGCCACGATCCTCGCGGCGCAGTTCACACCGCGCGAATCCGTCCAGAATCTGGCCAGGCTGCGCTCCATCGGCGCTCTCGGCCGGCATGGCTTTTACGACGCCGTCGACTTCACGCCGCAGCGCGTGCCGGAAGGCACCGACCATGCCGTTGTCCTGAACTACATGGCGCATCACTCCGGCATGTCGATCGCCGCCGTTGCCGACGCCATCTTCGAGGGCCGGCTGCGCGACCGCTTCCATAGCGATCCGGTGATCGAGTCTGCCGAACTCCTGCTGCAGGAGAGGGCGCCGCGCGACATCCCGACCGCCACGGTCAGGACCGAAGCCGACGAGCGTTCGAAGGACGAGACCGAGGTCGAGAGCCCGGACTCGCGCATTATCCTCGACCCGCTGAGGGCGTTGCGCGCCACCAGCGTCATGTCCAATGGCCGCTACTCCGTCATGGTCTCGGCCACCGGTTCCGGTTACAGCCGCTGGGGCGAACTCGCCGTCACCCGTTGGCAGCCCGACCCGACCGAAGACCGGCTCGGCTCCTACATCTTCCTGCGCGACGCCGGCAGCGGCGACTGGTGGTCGGCCACCGCAGAGCCGAAGCAGGCGACCGGCGAGAGAGTGCAAACGCTGTTTTCCGACGACAAGGCGAGCTTCGTCAAAACAGTGGGCTCGCTGCGTTCGGAGGTCGAATGCATCGTCATCTCGGAAGGCAATGGCGAGGGACGGCGCGTCACGCTCTACAACGACGGCGCCACTGACCGGCATATCGAGGTGACCTCCTTTGCCGAGCTGGTGCTGGGCAACGAAGCCTCCGACAATGCCCATCCTGCGTTCTCGAAAATGTTTATCGAGACCGAGATCGCTGCCAATAACGGCGCCATCTTTGCCACCAGGCGCAAGCGCGAGAAGAACGAGCCTGACGTCACCATGGTGCATTTCGTCACCGATCCGTCCGGGTCGGCGCGCGATGCCGAGGCCGAAACCGACCGCCGTGCCTTCATCGGCCGTGGCCGTACCATCGCGGAAGCGGCGGCCTTCGATCCCGGCGCCAAGCTTGGCGGTCACCACGGCTTCACCCTCGATCCGGTAGCGGCCCTGCGCCGCCAGGTGCGGGTGCCGGCCAACAAGAAGATATCGCTGACCTTCTGGACCGCCGTCGGCGCCAACCGCGCCGAACTGGACGAGGCCATCGCCAGGCTCGACCATCCCGAAAGTTTTGCTCGCCAGGCGATGCTTGCCTGGACGCGTTCGCAGGTGCAGACCCGCCATCTTGGTCTCAGCCTGACCGACGCCGCCAACGTGCAGAAGCTGGCGCGCTTCCTGATCTATCCCGATCCGTTCCTGCGCCTGCCCGGCGAATCCATCGCTTCGGGGCTGGGCAAGCAGTCCAGCCTGTGGCCGACCAGCATTTCGGGCGATTTCCCGATCTTCCTGGTCCGCATCGGCGACGTGGCCGACCTCGAAATTGTCGCCCAGGCGCTGCGCTTCCAGGAGTATATGCGCGCCCGCGGCATGATGATCGACTTCGTGGTCGTCAACGAGCAGGCATCGTCCTATGTCCAGGACCTGCAGCGCGCGGTCGAAACACTGTGCGAAAACAGCCGCCTGCGCGGCAAGGAACTCGGGCCGCGCCAGCACATCTTCGCCGTGCGCCGCGACCTGATGGACGAGGCGACCTACAAGACGCTGCTGGCGGTTGCCCGCGTGGTTCTGCACACCCGCAACGGCACCATCTTCGACCAGATCGAACGCGCCGAGGCGGCAGCCTTGCAAGCACGCGATGCCCTGCAGCCGGCGCCCCCCGCGTCACTGCGCGAGCCGTCTCTGCCGGTGCCGGCGGCGCCTGCATACCATGCCGCGTCCGACAGCAGCGCCGACGGCAGCGGCCTCAGCCAATGGAACGGCTTTGGCGGTTTCGAGGGCGACGGCCGCCACTATGTCACCCGCCTTGCCGGGCGGCGCTCGACGCCGCAGCCCTGGATCAACGTCGTCTCGAACGCCTCGTTCGGATTCCATGTCTCGGCCGAAGGCGCTGCCTTCACCTGGAGCCGCAACAGCCGCGATTACCAGCTGACGCCATGGTCGAATGATCCGGTCACCAACCGGCCGGGCGAGGGCATCTACATCTACGATCAGGCCAGCGGCAAGGCATTCTCGCCGCTGGCTGCCGTGGTCCGCGATCCCTCGATGACCTATGAGACATGGCACGGCCAGGGCTTCTCGACCTTCCGGTCCAAACGCGGCCCGCTGTCGATGGATCTGACGCACGTCGTCGATCCCGTCGATCCAGTGAAGATCACGCGGCTGCGCATCCAGAACTCAGGCTCGGGGCCGGCGCGGCTGCGCGTCTATGCCTATGCCGAATGGGTTCTCGGCAGCCATCGCTCGAGCACTGCTGCGACCATCATCCCGTCCAGGGATCCAGCGACCGGCGCGCTTCTGGCGCAAAACCCCTACGGTCTCGATTTCGGCGACCGGGTGGCCTTCCTGGCCGCCACCGGTCCGGTGCATTCGGTGACAGCCGATCGTGGCGAGTTCATCGGCAGGCACGGCACCAGCGCCTTCCCGCACACTGTCGTCAGCGGCGCCGGCCTGTCGGGCCGCGTCGAGGCCGGCGACGATCCGTGCGCAGCTGTCGCCAGCGACATCGACATCCCTGCCGGCGGCGACGTCACGCTGGTCTGGCTGCTTGGCGACGCCGCTACATCAGCCGAAGCGAGCGCGTTGGTGCAGACCCATTCGGGCAAGGATTTCGACCAGCGGCTGGCCGATAATGAACGCGTCTGGCGCGGCTTCCTCGACACCATCCAGGTCGAGACGCCCGACAAGGCGCTCGACGCCATGGTCAATCACTGGCTGCCCTATCAGAGCCTGGCCTGCCGCATCCGCGCCCGCTCGGCCTTTTATCAGGCAAGCGGCGCCTTCGGCTTCCGCGACCAGCTGCAGGACACGCTGGCCCTGCTTGCGCATGATCCGAAACTGGCGCGCGACCAGATCCTCAATGCGGCGCGCCGGCAGTTCCCCGAAGGCGACGTCCAGCATTGGTGGTTGCCGCGCACCGACGCCGGCGTGCGCACCATGATCTCCGACGATGTGGTCTGGCTGGCGCATGCCACCAATCGCTACATCGAGGTGACCGGCGATACAGGGATCCTGAAGGAGCAGCTGCCTTTCATCGACGGGCAGGTGTTGGGCGAGGGCGAGCACGACGCCTTCTTCACGCCGGAAATCTCCAAGACGAACGCTTCGCTTTACGACCATTGCGCGCGCGCGCTCGACCTTGCGATCAAGCGCAGCAGCCCGGCCGGGCTGCCGCTGATCCTCGGCGGCGACTGGAATGACGGCATGAACCGCGTCGGCGAAGCCGGCAAGGGGGAGAGTGTCTGGCTCGGCTGGTTCCTTTTGAAGACGCTGGGCGACTTTACCACCGTGGCCAAGGGGCAGGGCGACACCAAGCGGGCGCAGGCCTGGACAAAACACGCCGATGTGCTGAAGCGGGCGCTGGAAAGCACCGCCTGGGACGGCCAGTGGTATCGCCGCGGCAGCTACGATGACGGCACGCCGCTTGGCTCGCACAATTCGGACGAGTGCAAGATCGACTCCATCGCGCAGTCGTGGAGCGTGCTCTCCGGCGAGGGCGACCCCGCGCGCTCGACCACGGCGATGCAGCAGGCGACGAACCTGCTGGTCGACGACAAGCTCAAGATCGTCAAACTGTTTACCCCGGCCTTCCAGAACACGAGAAAGGACCCTGGTTACATCAAGAGTTATCCGCCGGGCGTGCGCGAGAACGGCGGCCAGTACACCCATGCGGCGACCTGGTTCGTGATCGCGCTCGCCGAAATGGGCCGCTCCGACGATGCCTATCGCTGCTTCTCGATGCTGAACCCGGTCAACCATGCTCTCGACGATGCATCGGCCGAGCATTACCGCGTCGAGCCGTACGTCGTCGCCGCCGACATCTATTCCGGTGAGGACAAGGGCGGTCGCGGCGGCTGGACCTGGTATACGGGCTCAGCGGGATGGCTCTACCGTGCTGCGGTCGAAGGCATTCTGGGCATCGAGCGGCGGGGCAAGCAGATCACGTTCCGGCCGAAACTGCCCAGCCATTGGGACGGCTATTCTGCAACGCTGAAGATGCTGGGGGCGGAGGTCAAGGTTCGCGTCATCCGCGACAAAAAGGCCAAATCCATCTCGCTCGAAGTCAATGGAACCAAGACAAAGTCTTCCGGTTTTCAGCCGAAAGCCGGCGACAAGACCGAGGTGGTCGTCAAGATACCCGCGTAAAATCAAAGGCTTCAGATTATTGACGCGCGCCTTTCGAGGCGCGCGTTTTCTACTTCGGCATGCTCCTGGCGCAGAACGGCGTGTCTTCCCGGATACCGGCGGTCCAAGCGTGCAGTGACTAAAAATGTGGCAGCGCCAGCTGCTGCCATGATTTTGCCGCAAGACTGACATTTCACCTTTTATCTCAAACCGTTAGGTGATCACGGCAGATTTCGCAACGTCGTCATCTTTTGTTCGCAGAATGGGAACGGAAGAGGTAGACGGGCATTGTTTTGCGACCCGTTAACCGGTACGTGTCAAGAAATGGTGCGGTGCACAATAATGTTTTGGGCGGAGTAGCTGAAGTGTCACTTCTGCAAATCTACTGGAGAGCGCTGGGTTATCTCGCAGCCGACAGGAAGCGCGTTGCGTTTATCTGCGGTGCGAATGTCGCGCTTGCCATTATCGCCATCCTCGAGCCGATCATGTTCGGCCGGGTGATCGACGCCATCTCCGATAAGGGTTCGGTGTTTTCGACGCTGGCGCTGTGGGCCGGTCTCGGCGCCTTTAACATCGTCGCCTTCGTGCTGGTGGCGCGCGGCGCCGACCGTTTTGCCCACAAGCGGCGCAGCGAGGTGCTGTGCCAGTCGTTCGAGCGCGTGATCACCATGCCGCTCGCCTGGCACCACCAGCGCGGCACCTCCAACGCGCTGCACACGCTGCTGCGCGCCGTCGAGACGCTGTTCAGCCTGTGGCTTGAATTCATGCGCCAGCATCTGTCGACGGCTGTTGCGCTGGCTCTGCTGATTCCGACCGCGATAAGCATGGATCTTCGCATGTCGCTGGTGCTGATGGCGCTGGGCGTTCTCTATGTCGGCATCGGCCGGCTTGTGATGAAGCGCACCAAGGCGGGCCAGGCCGCGGTCGAGCGTCACTACCATCAGGTCTTCGCGCATGTGACCGACTCGGTCAGCAATGTCGCCGTGCTGCAGAGCTACAACCGTCTCGGCCACGAGGCCGATACGCTGCGCCGTTATGTCAAGAACCTGCTCGACGCGCAGAACCCGGTGCTCGACTGGTGGGCGATGGCCAATGCGTTGCACCGCCTGTCGTCGACCATTTCGATGATGGTTGTGCTTTTGATCGGCGCCTATCTGGTCACCCATGGCCAGCTCAAGATCGGCGACGTCATCGCCTTCACCGGCTTTGCCACGCTGCTGATTGCCCGCCTCGACCAGATGTCGGCTTTCGCCAACCAGATTTCTGAAGCCCGCGCCAAGCTCGAGGACTTCTATCACCTCGAGGATTCGGCCGCCGACTCCGCCGAGCCGGACGGCTTGCGCGACCTCACCAACGTCACCGGCCACGTCCGCTTCGAGAATGTCGGCTTCGAGTTTGCCAATTCGAGGCAGGGCGTCGACGACGTCTCCTTCGAAGTCCAGGCCGGGCAGACGGTTGCCATCGTCGGCCCGACCGGCGCCGGCAAGACGACGCTGATCAACCTCTTGCAGCGCGTCTTCTCGCCGTCTCATGGCCGTATCCTGATCGACGGCATCGACACCCGCACGGTGACCCGCAAGTCGCTGCGTCATTCGATCGCCACCGTCTTCCAGGATGCCGGCCTGCTCAACCGCTCGATCGAGGACAACATCCGCGTCGGTCGTGCCGAGGCGACTTATGACGAGGTTCACGCCGCCGCCAATGCGGCTGCCGCGCAGGATTTCATCCTTGCCAAGAGCGCCGGCTATGACACCGTCGTCGGCGAGCGCGGCGGCCAGCTTTCAGGCGGCGAGCGTCAGCGCATCGCCATTGCCCGCGCCGTGCTCAAGGACGCACCGATCCTGGTGCTCGACGAGGCAACGAGCGCGCTCGATGTCGAGACCGAGGACCGCGTCAAGGAAGCCATCGACGAACTGAGGCGCAACCGCACCACCTTCATCATCGCCCACCGCCTGACCACCGTCCGCGACGCCGACCTGGTCGTGTTCATGGACAAGGGCAAGGTGGTCGAGATGGGCGGCTTCGCCGAACTGTCGCTGCGCAATGGCCGTTTCGCCAGCCTGCTGCGCGCCGGCGGCCTGCTCAACGACGAGGAAGTCCGCCGCCTCAGCCGCACCGTGAATATCGAAGCGGCGTAGCTTTTTTACCTCCCCCTTGTGGGGAGGTCGGACCCGTAGGGTCCGGGTGGGGGTAGTGCCCCACCACCCCCACCCCGCTGCTTCGCAGCGACCCTCCCCACGAGGGGGAGGGTAAATAAGACTGCGACACTCCCTCGATTGCCCCGAACGCGCCGCCGGTCTATCTAGACCTTATGAGCGATACCTCCTCACGCCTCGCCGGCTGGACCGACCTCGCCAACCCCACGCGCTTTGTCGGGCTGGCCGATAGGCTGGTGCCGTGGCTGGCGTCGATCGCCGCGATCCTGCTCGCCATCGGTCTCTATATGAGCTTTGCCGCGCCTGAGGATTTCCAGCAGGGCATCACGGTGCGCATCATGTATATCCACGTGCCTTTCGCCTGGCTCGCCATGATGTGCTACACGGTGATGGCCGTCGCCGCGCTCGGCACGCTGGTCTGGCGCCATCCCTTGGCCGATGTCGCGCTGAAGTCGGCAGCCCCGATCGGCGCCACCTTCACCGCACTTGCGCTGGTCACCGGCTCGATCTGGGGCAAGCCGATGTGGGGCACCTGGTGGGTCTGGGACGCCCGCCTGACCTCGGTCTTCATCCTGTTCCTGATGTATCTCGGCATCATCGCGCTGACGCGTGCGCTGGATGACGCCAGCCGCGCCGCCTGGGCCGCCGCCATCATCACGCTCGTCGGCTTCATCAACATCCCGATCATCAAATTCTCGGTCGACTGGTGGAACACGCTGCACCAGCCGGCGTCGGTGTTCCGGCTCGGCGGACCGACGATCGATCCCAGCCTGCTATGGCCGCTGCTGGTGATGGCGCTCGGCTTCACCGTGCTGTTCTTCGCGCTGCATTTGACGGCGATGCGCACCGAAATCCGCCGCCGGCGGGTGATCGCCATGCGCAGGGTGGCAGCACGGCAGGCCGACTAGCGCGATTTTCAAAACCGAAGCCATACGCCTGCCGCCAAACATTAGCATGTGCTGCTATGTTGCGGTGCAGCAACAAGAATTCTCAAAAGATTGTTCCCGACTTCGCTTGGCTCCTTGATCTCGTTTGCTTTCTTGACAGCTCGGCCGCGAAGCAAGAGTGATACCAGTCACTAGTTGTAGCGAGGGAATCGGCGATGAAACTGCGCTTGTTGGCTGGCGTCTCGACATTTGCATTGGCGCTTGGTTGGAGTTCGGCCTACGCCGCCGACGCGATTGTCGACGTTCCGAGGGCGGAGGATCTCTGGTACGTCACGCTCTTCGGCGGCGCCAGTTTCCCGAACCATGTGAAAACGGACTACAATGGTACTGGCTATTCAGTCGATCTTGATACCGGGTTCGTAATCGGCGGCGCTGTCGGTCGGCGCATCAACGATGTGTTTCGTGTCGAAGGCGAACTGTCCTACGCGCGCTACAAGGCAAGCGAATACAGCTACACGGGCGTCGGCAACTATCCGGCTTCCGGCAATCTGTCGGCCACCTATCTTCTCGCCAACGTCTGGGCCGATGTTGCGCATTTTGGTGATGCCAAACTCTATGTCGGCGGCGGTGTCGGCGCGGCCTATGTTACCGCCGATACTCACTTTGATGGCCACGCCTTTGGATACGGGCCTGGCGGCTGGGGTTTCGCCGGCCAAGTGGGCGCCGGTGTTACCTACGCGGTAACGCAGAATGTCGACCTCGATTTCGGTTACCGCTTTAAGGCCGTGACAAGCGTGGATCTAGACGACAATGATGGCGGCGGCACATACGAGAACGCCAAATTGTACTCCCACAATCTCCAGCTTGGCGTAACCCTGAAGTTCTGATTGGTTCGTCGCAGGCCGCGACCGGGATTTGACGGATGCCGCTCTTGCCACGCCGGCAACCCCTGGGCCTGCCGGCAATGATCCCAGCCTCGCTGCCGACCGCCGGTGAGCCGGCGGAAATGACATTGCAGCGCGGCATCGACCTGCAACGGCGCAAGCGTTTTCGCGAGGCCGAGTTCTGCTACCAGACGGTGCTTCGCACGCAGCCCAAAAATGCCATGGCGCTGAACCTGATGGGCACGCTCGCCATCGAGGCCGAGCATCATGACGCCGCCATTGCCTATATGGAAAGGGCGGTCAAGCTCGAACCGGACAACGCCATCTTCCGCAACAATCTCGGCAATGCCTACAATGTCACCGGCAACGTCGACAAGGCGCGCAGACATCTGAGAAAGGCGATCGAGCTCGACGGAGGGCTCATCGAAGCGCTGTGCAATTTCGGCCGCTCCTACCGCAGCCAGCTCGAGGGCGACATTGCCGAAGGGTTCTATCGCCAGGCGCTGGCTATCGACGGCCAGTCGGTGATGGCACTTGCCGGTATGGGCGATTTGCTCACCGACATTGGCCGGCCGGCCGAGGCGGTCGAATGCTTCAGCAAGGCCCTTGCCATCGACCCGGGCCATGTCGAGGCGCTGGCTGGAATGGCGCTTGCGCGCCGGGCGGTCAAGGACGATCCGACGTTGCCTTTGGTGCTGAAACGCCTGGAATTGCCGACAACCACCGATCGCGAGCGGGTAGTGCTGCACCACGCCGCCGGCAAGATGCTCAATGATCAGCGCGAGTATAGCCCGGCCATCCGCCATTTCGCGAGGGCCAAGGCGATTTCCGGCAATGATTTCGACATCGACCGGCACACCCAGCTTTACGACAGCTTCATCGACACTTTCGACGCCGGCTTCTTCGAGGCGCGAGCCAATTTGGGAAATCCATCCAGACGCCCGGTCTTCATCGTCGGCATGCCACGGTCGGGAACGACGCTGACCGAGCAGATATGCGCCAGTCATCGCGATATCCATGGCGCCGGGGAGTTGTCGACCATTCGTTCACTTGCCGGCGAACTTGGGTTCGACAAGCTCGACCCAGCCATTTTCACCAAGGCCATGGCGGCGCTCACTGCAGCCAAGGCCAAGGAGCTTGGATCGAAATATCTCGACGATCTCAAAAAGCGCAACAACACGGTGCGGCTTGTCGTCGACAAGATGCCGCACAATTTCGAGCTGCTGGCCTTCATCAGCCTGATCTTGCCGAATGCCCGCATCATCCATTGCCGGCGTGACCCGATGGACAATTGCGCGTCCTGTTTCATGCATAATTTTTCCGAGGCGCACGGCTATAATGCCGATCTGACCAAGCTTGGGCAGTATTACCGGCAGTATGACCGCCTGATGCGCCATTGGGCCAAGGTCATCCCGCTGGATATCCACGACATGCCCTACGAAGAAACGGTCGCCGATTTCGAAAATCGCGCCCGCGGATTGATCGGATTCCTCGGCATCGAGTGGGACGATGCCTGCCTGCGTTTCAACGAGACCGAGCGCACCGTGCGGACGCCGAGCCGCTGGCAGGTGCGCCAGCCGATCTATTCATCCTCGGTCGAGCGCTGGAAGCTGTATGGCGACGCGCTGGATCCGCTGAAGGCGGCGCTGGGTCCGGTTTATCCGTCCTGATTTCAGTTGGCCCGAACAACCTCGCGCTCGACGCGCGCTGGCGTAGATTAGACCTGAGTTGCATCGTGCTTTGGGGCCAAATGAAAGCCGAATGCTTTCATGACCGCCAGTGTGGTTTCCAGCGTAGGATTACCGTTTTCGCTGAGCGAGGTATAAAGATGCTCGCGAGCCAAGCCGGTCTTTCTGGCAATGTTGCTCATCCCCTTGGCGCGGGCAACGACACCGAGGGCGGACGCGACGAATTTGGCGTCTCCGGTTTCCATTGCCTCTGCCAGAAACGCCTCGATTGCCGTATCGGAATCGAGCATTTCGGCGGGATCGAAATCATAGATTTTTCCAATTCGTCAATGTCGAAATAGGGCGAGCCTCCAAAACGAAAAGCCTCACTCCATCCGCCCACGCGCTTCCACCTTCAGCGTTTCCAGCACCTTGTCACCGTCGATCAGATGCACCTGGTCGAACAGGTTGGTCACCACGCAGCAATGATCAGGCACCACGCGCACGCGCTCGCCAATGCGAAGCTTCGCACCATTTCCAAGCGTGACCGTGCCATGTTCCTCGCTCAAGCTGGTGACGCGGGCGCCGGGCATGCCGAGCAGCTCGCCAAAATCGGCGAGCCCCAGCGTGTCGCTGGACAGCGCCTTGCTGCCGCTGTCCAGGATGGCGCGGGCCGGCGTCGGATGGCTGACCACGGTGGCGAGCACCGTCAGCGCACAATCGTCGAGCGTGCCGACGCCTTTGGCGACCTGGTAGCGGTCGAGGTAGATGTAGGTGCCGGGGCGGTATTCGGTCACCACGCTGTCCTCGCCCGAGCGCCACATGTCAGGCGTGCCGCCGCTGGAGATGCGTTCACAGGCGAGGCCCGATGCCGCGAGCGTTTGTTTGGCGCCGGCCAGCCAGGATTCAGCCTCGGCGGCGCGGCCGGCCGCGGGGTAGGTCATCAGCCCGCCGAAGGTGAGCCCCTTGGCTTGGTCGATCAACTTCGCCAGTGCCAGCGCCTCGGCGGCGCTCTGCACGCCGCAACGGCCCATGCCGGTGTCGCATTCGACCAGGACGGGCAGGGGGTGCCCGGTATCGGTGAAGGTGGCGGCGAGCCCCTCCAGCGTTTCGAGGCTGTCGGCCGTCACTGACAGTGTCACGCGGCCATGCAGCGCCTTGAGGCGCTCCAGCTTGGCGCGGCCAAGGATGTTGTAGGGCAGGAAAATATCGGTCAGCCCGGCATCGGCCATCACTTCGGCCTCGCCGATCTTCTGGCAGGTGATGCCGACCGCGCCGGCCGCCATCTGCTTCTTCGCCCAATAAGGCAGTTTGTGCGTCTTGATGTGCGGCCTGAGTTTCAGCCCGTGGCGGTCGGCATGCGCCTGCGCTCGTGTGATGTTGGCTTCGGCGCGGGCCGCGTCGATGAGGATCGCCGGCGTGTCGAGGTCGTCTATGCCTTGCATGAATGTCACCCTGGGAAATCTGGCTGGACTTATGGCCCCGATCCGCATGGATGTCATGGGGCCAGCATGCAGTTTGCGTCGACACCGCAGCGCTGTTCGGCTATGCGCTTCAGATAACTCCAGGGAACGCGACGCGAAGGGATCACGATCATGAAACGCTCCACCGTCAACGACATCATCCGCGATGCAGACGCCTTCATCCGCTCGTTCGGCTACATCATGCCGCCCTTCGCCTACTGGAGCCCGGAAGAGATGAAGGCGCGCAAGGCCGACTCCGCCGCCATTTTCACCTCGCGGCTCGGTTGGGACATCACCGATTACGGCCAGGAAAAATTCGACGAACTCGGCCTGTTCCTGTTCACCGTTCGCAACGGCGTCTATGCCGACATGAAGAAGGGCATGGGCATGCTTTATGCCGAGAAGATCATGATCTCGCGCAAGGATCAGCTGTCGCCGATGCACCGCCACAACATCAAGGCCGAGGACATCATCAACCGCGGCGGCGGTAAGCTCGTGCTTGAACTGTTCATGCACGATCGCGACGGCGGCATCGATCCGAAGGCCGAAGTGACGGTGCCGGTCGACGGCACCATCCACAGGCTGCCGGCAGGCGGGCTCCTGAAGCTCGACCCAGGCCAGAGCGTGACGCTGCTACCCGGCGTCTGGCACGCCTTCTGGGCCGAGGGCAAGGATGTGCTGATCGGCGAGGTCTCGACCGTCAATGACGATCTCACCGACAACGTCTTCCGCGAGCCGATCGGCCGCTTCTCCAACATCGACGAGGATGTCGCGCCGGTGCACCTGCTGGTGTCCGACTATGAGAAGTGGGTGGGGTAGGCGAGGCCTAATCGCCCCAATTCACCTGCTGAAAGAACGTCCAGATGCTGATCGTGCTGTCATCCCGATCGCTCGTGCTGTGCAGCGTCAGGACAATATCCACGGTGGGCGGCGCCTTGATCAAGACTGTGATCAGGCGCGCGCTGCCGTCAGGCACGATACCTATGCCTGAGGTCATTTCCCAATTTCCGTCGGCTTGCTGAAGTCGGGAAGAAGTATCTCCGAATTGCTCCCTCACCGATGCATCGTTTGGAAACGGTTCGTCGGTGAGTTCTGCAAATTCCTTCCAGGATCCGGAGACTGCCGCCTGAATGGCGCGTTCTATTCTGGCTTTTTCCGCTTCGCTAACTTGAGCCGGCATCCCGAACTCCGATCTACCGCTGGTACTTATCCGCCTTGCGTGTTCCCAGCAGAAGCTTGCGCTCAAGCTGTGCCCGCAGCTCGCCGTAATAGGCGGTGAGGAAGGCCCTGGAATCGACCGGCTCGATCGTCATGCCGATCTTGCGTCCGATCGTTTCGGCCACGGCTTTCAGCGCGAAATAGTCGTCGCGGCGCAGCACTTCCTCCAGCTTGTGCAGTTCGGCGATGCCATAGGCATCGAGCTGCGCCTGGGTGAAGCGGAATGCGCGGGTGGTGGTGTCCTGGCGTTGCGACAGGTCTTCGACCAGCGCCAGCTTCGGCGCGTCGACAACCCACGTTCCGGCCAAAAGGTCGCCGATGCGCATGCGGTCGCGGTTGAACAGCGGGAAGAGCGCAAACAGCAGCGTCCACACCAGTCCGAAGATCGTCGTCAGCGTGTCGGCGAGCCCCATCTCGCTGCGGCCGAGGATGATCGACAGCGGCAGGAAGATCTCGATCTCGCGCATCAGGTTGCGGGCAATGACCTGATCGACTGACAGGCCGGCGCCGCTGCGCGACGCCACCCGGATGCCGAGCATCCGCTTGCCGGGCGTGGCGGCGCGGCGGCCGGCTTCGAAGACGATGAAATAGGCGTTGCGCAGGAAGAAGATCAGGATGATCCAGACGATGAACAGCGGCTGCGCGCCTTCGCCTTTGAGGCCGGCCAGCCCGAACAGTGCAACGATCGAGATCACGATCGCCGTGACGATGATGATGACAAAGTCGAGCAGGAAGGCGGCGGCGCGGGTGCCGGCATCGGCGAGCTTGATCCGGAGATCGACCCCTTCCGGCGTGATCAGCGGCCGTATCGCCGAGACGGCAGCGCGCCTAGCGGTCGCCATGCCGCACCACCCTGAACACATAGAAATAGCAAAGCCACAGCGTCAGCATGACGCCGCCAATGGCATAGCGTGTCACGTCGCTGGTGATCACCTGCCTGCCGATGCCTTCGAGCAGGCCGGCAAACAAAAGCATGATCGTCACGCCGACCATCGTGGTTGCGGCCACGCGCCCGGCATCGGCAGCGGCCGTCATCCGCGTCAGTTCGCCGGGGAACGCGATGCGTGTGCCGATGCGCATGCCGGCGGCGCCCGCCAAGGCGATCGCGAACATCTCGGTGGTGCCATGGATGGACAGCCATCCGCCCAGCTCCAGCCCAAGCCCCTTGGCGACGTAGATCTGGAACATCGCGCCAAGCAGGCAGCCATTCATCAGGATCAAGAGCACGCTCGGCACCGCGAAGGCAAAGCCCAGCGCGAAGGCCAGGATCGCCACCTGGACATTGTGCGTGAACAGATAGGCGGCGAAGCCCGACAGGAAATTGCTGTCGGCGCCGTCATAAAGCACCTGTCGCAGGACTTCGACTGAGGCGTCCGGGTTGCGCCCGCCGGCCAGGCTCGGCGGAATGATGGCGTCGAACCAGCCCTTGTCTTTGGCCACCAGCCAGTAGCCGGCGCCGGCGCCGACAAAGGTCAGGACGACCGACAGCAAGGTCTCGCGCCACAAATCGCGAATGGCATGCGGCCAGTCATGCAGGAAGAAGTCGCCGATGCGCTGCCGCAAGCCGCGACGTGCGCCATAGAGGTAGAAGTAGCCGCGCAGGCAAAGCGCTTCGAGATAGCTGACCAGCGCATTGTCGAGCGACGTCGCCCGCGCCACCGAAAGCGAGGACAGCGCCGAGCGGTAGAGCAGCGGCAGCGACAGCAGTTCGTCTTCCGATAGCGTGCGTGGCGCACGTTTCTCGACCCGGGCAAGCAGCGCCTCGAACGCCTTCCAGTCGGCCTCGCGCTCCGAACGGAAGCTCGCCAGCGACTGGCGCACCGCATCCTTGCCGACCAGCGCGTTCACAACAGATCCTCTCGCTTGAGCTCGAGATAGCGCTCGACCAGCGCCGGCCCGAGCCTCTGATGGTCGGCTTCGATGACATGCGCGCCGAGCAGCCTGAGCCTGCCGATGACGACCTGCCTTTCGCGCAGCAGCCCGCCGGCGACGACGGAGCGCGCCACATCCTCCGGTGCGTCCGGCGGCATGTCGGCCAGTGTCTCCAGTTCGACATCCTTCATCATCATGAACAGCACCAGATGCCGTTCGGTGAGCCGGCCGACGGTGCGCAGCATCAGTTCGGCGCTGATCGGATCGACGAAGTCGGTGAAGATGATCACCAGCGAGCGCCGGTCGAGCCGCGCCGCCAGCGTCGTCAGCGCCAGGGTGAAATTGGTCTCTTCGGTGGAATAGTCGATTTCCGCCGCCCGCTTCTGGATCATGGCGAAGCTGGCGGAGCCGCGCACGGCGCCGCTGGAAACGCGCGGCCGCGCGTCGAAGCCGAACAGGGAGACCATGTCACCGCCCTTCAGCGCGATGAACGCCGACAGCAAGGCGGCGGTGACGGCACGGTCCACCTTCGGCACGCCGTCGACGGGCTCGCACATCAGCCGGCCGCTATCGATGGCCAGCACGATGTTGTTGTTCTCCTCGATGCGGAACTCGCGCGCCAGAAGCCTGCCGTGGCGGGCGCTGCGCTTCCAGTCGATCATCCGCCGGCCCATGCCGGGCTGGTAGTCCTTCAGCGCCTCGAACTCGCGGCCCTGGCCGGCGCGGCGTTGCGCATGGCCGTCGGGCAGCGACTGGCGCTGTAGAAGCGTGATTGCCTCGTCGCGGGCGCTGCGGATATCGGGCAGTATCGCGACCTTGTTGTCCATTGGCAGGACGACCTGGTTCCAGACCAGGCCGAACGGCCCGCGCCAGCGCACCCACAGGCGATCGAACCTGGCGATGCCGCGCCGCAGCGCCTGAAATTTGAGATCGAGCGATGCGCTGCCGGCCTCGGCGGTCAACGCGCCGCCGGTGCCGCCCAGCGGGGCCAGCCGCTCGTCATGGCCGAGGCGCGCCTGCACCGCGCGCGACCGTCCGCTGAGCCCGGCGGTGACATGGACGGTGAACTTGCCGCCGACGCTGACTTGCGGCGGGGCATGGATGCTGGCATCCAGGGAAGCGCGTCCGCGCCCGGCGGCCGCGTCCACGGCCAGGAAAGCAAGCAGCACGCAGATCCACAACAGGCCGAGATACCACAGCGACGGCAGCGCGAGCGCGATCAGGAAGGCCGGTATTGCACCGGCCGCACCTGCCCAGACTGCCCGGCCGCTCGGATAGATCAACGTGGCGCTTCCGTCTGGTCGACCAAGTCGGTGACGATCTGCTCGACCAGGCGGCCGTCGATCTGCGCCGCCGGCGACAGTATCACGCGATGGCGCAGCGCCGGCACCGCAAGCGCCTTGACGTCGTCGGGGATGACATAGGCGCGCCCGTCGAGCGCTGCCCGGGCGCGTGCGGCTCTCGCCAGCATGGCGCCCGCACGCGGGCTGGCACCGACTTCCAGATCGGGGCTGGCGCGCGTGGCCCGCACCAGCCTTGCGATATAGTCCACGACGTCGTCGACAAGCGTGACCCCGCCGACGGTCGCCAACGCCTTTTCCAGCGTCTTGCGGTCGGCCTGGGCGGTGATGCCGTACTGCTTGATGTCGTGCGAGGCGGTTCCGCCGCCATGGTGGATGATGATCGCCTTTTCCTCTTGCGCGCCGGGGTAGCTCACCCGGTGCTTGAACAGGAAACGGTCGAGCTGGGCTTCGGGCAGAGGATAGACGCCCTGATGTTCGATAGGGTTCTGCGTCGCCACCACCATGAAGTTCGGGCCGAGCGCATGAGTGGTGCCGTCGAAGGTGACGGCATGCTCCTGCATCGCCTCCAAAAGGGCAGCCTGGGTCTTGGGCGGCGTGCGGTTGATCTCGTCGGCGAGCAAAAGGTCGCAGAAGATCGGGCCGCGCGTCAGCGTGAATTGCCCGGTCTGGAAATTGTATATGTTGGAACCGACGATATCGCCGGGCATCAGGTCGGGTGTGAACTGGATGCGGCCATAGGCGACGCCCAGCGCGTGGGCAAAGCAGCGCGCCGTCATCGTCTTGGCCGTTCCCGGCGGTCCTTCGAGCAATATATGCCCGCCGGCGAACAATGCCGTCAGCATCAGATCGACCGTATCGTGTTGCCCGGTGATGGCCTTGGCCACCTCTTCCCTGATCTGTGTCGCCAGGGCCTTCACATCATCGACGTTCACCGAGCCTCCTTGCCGTCCAGTCGTGCAGCTTTTCGGCTGCATCATGCATTTGTGTCAGGGTCTTTGCCGCGTTCGCAGCTTGCAGGCGGGTCGTGAAACCGCCGGCTTCGTCCTTGTCGCGGGAATCGAGCCAGCGGTCGAGCGCTTCGCCCTGCAAACCGTGCGGCGCGCCGAGCAGCGCGCCGGCGCGCACGCGTGCCAGTGCTCCATAGCGGTCGCCCAGTTCCTCCAGCCGGCCGGCGCGGCGCAACAGCATCGCCGTGGTGTCGACCAGCGCGCGTTTGCCGAAGGCGATGGCGCGCTGATCGGCCCGTGGCGGCCCGAACCGGCCAAGGCCATGCAGGAAGGCAAGTGCCGCGGCCGCCAGGATGGTCAGCGTCAGCGCCAGGAAAGGCGGTTCGACCAGAAGCTTGGCGAGATCGTATTTTCGCCCGACGCCATGCAGCGTCAGGTCGAACATGACGGCACCCTCTTCGGGCTGGAGGAGCTCGATCAGCTTGAGCGCCGCCGCCGCCTTGTCGGGATCTTTCAAGCCGGCGTTGTTGATGAGATCGGGGTCCGTCAGAATGTAGAACCGCTCGTCTTCGACCTCGGTCAGCACGGCCTTGCCGTTGCCGGCGGCAATCAGCGGGTGTTCGTCGGCCACCCATTGCAACTGGTCGGGAACGCTGACCATTTGCCCTGAGACGTCGAGTTGCTTGGCCGTGCTTTCGCCTTCGCCGAGCTTGGCCTTGGCGATGCGGCCGAGCCAGTCGTTGACCACCACATCCGGCAGTCGCTGGATCTTCATCTCCCAGCCTTCGTGCAAGGCCAGCGGCAAGGTCGCCCATTTGGGCAGAACGAACAGCGTATCCAGGCCCTTGCGAAGCTTGATGATGTTGGCGAGCGCATCTGGGTCGCTGTCGGGCGAAATGGTGACGATCAGCAGCATCTCGGTCTCGAGATCGCTGTCGGACCGCGCCATATCGGGCGCCTTGCCGGTCAGCTTCAGCCATTGCGCCAGGCCGGCATAGCCGATGCCGCTCTTCGACAGCGGCGTTGCGCCACCGGCGCTCGGCTGGCGAAAGTCGGGCGCATAGGTGGACAACAGGAAGAAGCCCGCGGCCGCGAGTAGGCTGGCGAAAATGCCCCAGAACAGCGTCCTGCGGCTGAACGGTTCCTGCTGGGCGATGTCGGCTGTCGCGTCACTCACGTCCAGGCATCCCTGAAGACGAATCGCTCATAGGCGCTGCGCGCCTCCTGCCAGCCTTCCGGCCCGACCGGCCGGCGCGCGAACAACGCTGCCTCGACGATGCGCGCGATCTGGGTAAAGGCGCTGCGCGCCCGCGTTGGCAGCGACGCCGCTCCCGCGATATCGCGCGCGGTCAGCGACGGGCGCAGGAAGTCGGGCAGGCGGCCGGCAATGTCGGCGACGCTGCGGCGAAGCAGGAGATGCACCGCCTCGTCGTAATTGCCCTGTGCGGCCAGTGCATCGGCTTCCGACAACAGGACCTGCGCCGCGCCAACGTCGGGGTGCCATGTCGCTTCAGCCTCGGTCACGCTCTTTTTGCGCCACCAGGGCAGGCGCCAGGCGACGCCTTTCACCTCAAGCAAAATCAGCAGCAGAATGATTGCGGCACCTGTGATCACGGCCCCCCAGAACAGATAGATCATGTAAGGGCCGAGCGATTTCAGGAACTCACCCAGCGGTCTTAGCCACTCGGGGGTCTCGGGTGGTCTGTAGGCCGGCAGGTCGAACTGGATCGAATCGTCCGACAGCAACTGCTTGTGCAGTTTGGCCAGCCATTCGGCTTGCGCAGCGTCCGGCTGTGCAGCAGTCACCTTCTCGCCCCCCTGCAACCTGCGGTTCGCGAGCCGACACTGGCAATACGCCAAGGCAATTGCAAGCGGCGGCAACCGCAAGTATCAATATCGGTGATTTATACTTTCTGATTTCGGGTATCCATTAGTCGGGGGGAATGTAACATGACGTCAATCGCGAGCGAGCGGCCGGAACGGTTCAGCGTCGGCAGGGCTTTCAGCAATACGTTTTCGGTAATCGGACGCAGCTTCGTCCCACTTGCCGCCATCGTCGGCCTTTTTTCGACGCTGCCTGCGCTGCTGTACAACATCTGGAGCTTTAGACAGATTGCAAAGATAGCAGTACCTGGGGCGAGCTTCGAGCAATCGGCTATGGCGGGCTATGGTGCCGTTTCGATGATTGCCGGCCTGGTGCTCCTGATCTTGGCCTTTCTGGCGCAGGCGGCGCTGGTACGAGCGACAATCGAAGATTTGAACGGCAAGCGCCCGTCGATTGGCGATTGCATTCAGATAGCCCTGCGCAGCTTCCTCCCCACGCTCGGAATTGGTCTTGTGATCATCGTGGCAATGTTTCTGGTGGCGATGATATTAACGGTCATCACCATGGCCATCCCCATCGTCGGCGGTGTGATTGCACTTCTGTCGCTCATCCCCATAGCCATGTGGCTGATCAGCATATCGGTGGCTGTGCCCGTCGCAGTTCAGGAAAGGCCTGGCGTCTTCGCCTCGATTTCGCGAAGCAGGGCGCTGACGAAGGGAAGCCGCTGGCGGATATTCGCGCTGTTTCTGGTCCTCGGCATTGTTGCGATAGGGCTACAAGTGGTTTTCACCTTGCTGTTTCAGGCTGCTATTGCGAGCGGCGGGATCAGCACGACCGGTCTCATCGCCGCTGCCATCGGAAGCAGCCTGCTGTCGACAATCGTTTCGGCGGTGATTTCGGTGGCGATTGCCGTCACCTATGTCGAGCTGCGCCAGGTCAGGGAAGGCACCAGCGTCGACGAACTGGCGGAGATCTTCTCGTAACGAAGGTTTTGGCCCGAGAACAGCCAGTCATGTTGGCGCGATTGGCCGGGATCTAGCTCGGGCCGGAAGGGGTAATCGTGGCATCGACGGCGTCGGCGCGGCTTGAGAAGTTCCAGATCGGCAGGGTTTTCAACAACACCTTCGCCGTGATCGACCGCAATCCCGGTCTGATGATTGCTTTGGCGGCGCTTTTCCTGGTCCTCCCAGCAGTTGCGCTCAATCTGTCGAACCACTGGAATGGCGGCCCCAACGGCTACATCGCCACACCTCCACTCGGCGCGAAGTGGGTCATTATGAGCAGCTCGTTCTTATCGCTCGTTTTAAGCCTGATCTATTTCGTTTGCGCGCTGTTGTTCCAGTCCTCGCTGGTGCAAGCGACGATAGAGGACCTGAACGGCAAGCGCCCGGCGATCGGCGACTGCATCCAGATAGCCTTGCGCAGCATATTCCCGACGCTGGGGGTGGGGCTGATTGTCTTTTTGGCCATGATCCTTGGCCTCATCGTGATGGGCATCGCCGGAATGTTGGTGCCGATCTTCGGAGCGATCATTGCCTTCGTGGTGTTGCTCGTTGCCGGCATCAGGTGGCTGCTCGGCATATCGGTTTCCGTGCCGGTGCTGATGCAGGAGCGGCTTGGCATGTTTGGCGCGATGTCGCGCAGCCGTGCTCTGACAAAGGGCAGCCGCTGGCCGATGTTCGGTGTCTTTCTGATCCTGTTTTTGGCGGCGCTTGCCTTCCAGATGATGTTTGCCTTGCTGATCGGCCTGATTTTCGCTTTCTTCAGCGGCCTCTCGACGGTCGCCCTGATTTTCGGCGCTATCGGAAGCGTCCTTATCGCGACGGTCGTGTCCACGGTGGCATCGGTGGCCATTGCGGTCGCCTATGTTGAACTTCGCCAGGTTAGGGAAGGCACCAGCGTAGACGAACTGGCGGAGATTTTCTCTTAGAAGGCGAAGCCGACTCGGCTGGTCGGGCGGCGGGGATTTCAGTGACAACAGCTTGGCCCCGCCTCCGCGCTCGTCCGACACAGGCACGACGAGGTGATCGCCACATCCCGCGCGAGCTGGACATGGTCGAAGGAGCGCTTGGCCGCACGGTTAGCCTCGTCCTTGCCGTGCTCCTTCCAGGTGAGGTTGTAAAAAGGCCCGGCGGCATAGGCGATGCCCCAATGCACGAATGCGCAATCAGGATCTGTCTCCAGCGCCTTTTCGAAGCACTTTATGCCTTCCTCATGGTTGAAGCCGTAGCACCAGTTCAGCCCGATATCGAACCAGCGCTGCGTCTCGGCCGAGGCGGTGGAGATTGGACGGCGATAGGTGCCGAGGTCGAAGTGGTCCATGCGTTCTCGTGCAAAATATCGCGGCCAAAGTCTATCAGGCCTTGAACTCAATCTTGGGGTGCTGACCTAGATAAAGTGCGAAGCAATCTGTTCGACAGGGTCCTTGTCTGGGCGCACCAAAAACCAGAAGATCAGCCCTGTAGCGCCACCGAGTATCCCTATGAAGGAGCATGCATAGAGAACTCCGCCGATTCCCAATGGAGGACTCCACTTACTGAGGCCGAAGACAAACGCTGGAACAAAAACTGCCAGAAAGCCAACGACGACGTATACCCAAAAAAACTGCCAGCGCCGTCGGGTCAGGACATAGAAGGCCGGAATTCCTACCACCGCCTCCACAACATAGAAAACAAGGGTTACGAAGATGAAGCCCGACAACGGCCCCGTCTCAGGGTGGTTCGCATGCCAATTGTAGCCGGGCAGGATCGCCGGAATAATGGGTGCAAGAATGAAAGCCCAACGGGCGCGCATGTGTATTCTCCGGAATGACGCGAGCCCACAGCGGCGCCTCGTCGACACACCAGACCGATCCACGGTCGCCGCGTCAAGACAGACACCGTCGTAAATGCTCGGAGTGCGCTGCAGGTATCTACCTGAGCGACATACCGCTCAGGTGCCAGCCGGTATGCGGCGTCCCCGAACGATCACCCCTCCAGCCACACCTTCTCAAAATGCTGTTCCAGCGACTGGTGCTGTTCGCAGCCTTGCACGCCCTTGCGATAGGTGCGGTAGACCGAGCGCCAGTAGGGCTGGATGATGATGCCGGCATCGCGCAGATTCTGCTCGATCCTGGCCATGATCTCCTTGCGCTGGGCGGCGTCCGGCGTTGCCAGCGCCTTGTCGAGAAGCGTGTCGAATTCCTTGTCGGCATAGGCGCTTTCGTTCCAGGCCGCGCCCGATTTATAGGCCAGCGCCAGCACCTGGACGCCGAGCGGGCGTCCCAGCCATTCGGTGGTGGAGAAGGGGTATTTGCTCCAGTCGTTCCAGAAGGTCGCCGCCGGCAGCACGGTGCGCTTGATCTTCAGGCCGGCCTCACGCATCTGCGCGGCGATCGCATCGCCGGTGCTCTTTTGCCATTCGACGTCGACCGAGATCAGCTCGAATTCGTGGTCCGTCTTGCCGGCCTCGGCGAGTAATTTCTTGGCCTGTTCCGTGTCGCGCTTGGCCGGGCCGATATCGGCAAATTCCGGGTGCATCGGGCCGACATGGTGATTGTCGGCAGGCTTCCCGCGGCCGCCGAGGCCGAGCGCCAGCACGGCCGAATTGTCGACCGCAAGCTGGGCGGCGCGGCGCACCTTGACGTCGTCATAGGGCGCGTTGCCGACATTGAAGCGGGCAACGATGGTCGAGCCGGTGGCGATCTCGGAATTCAACAAGCCCATCTGCTCGGTCTGCGACACGGCGTCGGACGCGGTCTCATGGTCGGTGTCGATCTCGCCGGATTCGAACGCCGACAGCATCGCGTTGGGGTCGGAGCCGTAATCGACCCATTTGATGCCGTCGAGGTAGAAGTCGCCCTTCCACCAGGGCTTGTCCTTGCGCTTCACCTCCGCACTGGTCTCGGC